>CBDUIU010000409.1:0-4735 GCA_965367335.1 uncultured Saprospiraceae bacterium | reverse complement strand
GAACGAGCATCCTCCAGGTTATTAATAACTGCTTTGAAGTCACCATCAGCGCCATAAATGATCGTTCCGGTAGAAAAGATCCGAGGGCCTACCATATAGCCGGTTTTGACCATCTCTGATTGAGAAAATACCATCTCCGAATTCGAGCTTGGGTCGTGGGTTGTCGTTACACCGTAGGCCAGGTTGGCGTAATACTGCCAATGTTTATTTGGACTCAGGCCATAACGGAAAGCGCCCAGATGCGCATGCACATCCACGAGCCCCGGCATAATTGTTTTCCCCTGGCAATCAATTACCGTTGCCGAGCGAGGAGCTTTAACATCCTGCGCACGTCCCAGGCTGATAATCCGGTTTCCGCTGACCAATATGCTCCCCTTATCAATCACCTGATCTCCTTCCATGGTAATAATGGTGGCATTGGTAAATAAAATTTCGCCGTCTGGCTCATCTGTTTCAAGCTCCAATCCTATGGCCACTCCTATGCTATCCAAAGGTGGAACACTGTCAACACTGCCTTCTAAAAAGGTAAATCTTTCCGTCAGGGGAGCAGAGAAATATTCATCTCCTAAAGTCCAGTGCAAGGTTTTACTATCCCCTGACCAATGAAGGCCGATACCTGCATCCCGGGATACTTGTGCCACGGGAACAGCTTTGGTATCTTTTGCCAGGCCAAAGGGTTTCCCAGTCTTGGGAAATGGAGCAATGTATACCTTGTGTAATTCAATGAAGGCAATCCAGTTGTTATCCGGACTGGGAACAAAGCGATTGGGGTACTTGGTGTCAAAGACGATTTTCTCCTCTTTTCCATCCAGATCTATACTTTTAAACGACTTTTTCAAACTACCAAACAAATATCCTCCGGTTTGGAAGAAGATGCGCTTACCATCTTCACTAAACAATGGATTCGTACCACTTTTCAACACTAACTTTTCATTCTTACCATCCGCATCCATGTAGTGAATACCGGCATCTCTGCCATAGGTATATCCTTGGTGACCATTTCCCTGCTCTTTTCTATATACGATCTTTTTACCATCCGGAGAAAAGCTAGGTGTACGGAAAATTCCTTTCTTACTGTTTAGTTGCTGGCTTTGTCCGGTGCTTAGATTCAAACTTTGAATGGTGCCCAGGTCTTCATCATTCCAGGTTACATAAACTAGTTTTTTACCATCGGCAGAAAAACTTGGTTCGTATTCAAAGGCTTTACTTTGACTGGTCAGCCGGGTGGGTTTACCGTCTGGCAGTTGTTTTTTCCATAGGTAGCCTACTGCATTAAACACCAAAGTCTTTCCATCAGGTGAGGTAACCGCCTGGCGAATGGCTCTTGCGGTGAACTTTTTCTCATGGACCTTTTGTTTGAAACGAACCGTTTCCGCTACTTCGGTATCCACTTTTGCAGTAAACGGAATAATCTCTGATGTTTTATTCTCTACGTTTATTTTACGAATTTTTCCTTTGGCCCAAATAACTATATGCCGGTTATCAGGAGTCCAGTTAAAACCAGTGTAAACCCCAAAGATGGCCCAAGCCTCCTGTTGATCTTTACTCAGGTCTTTATAAATGGGGAAGAGCTGCCCTGTTTCCAAATCATAGATAAATAAAACAGTTTGGGTACGCACCCTGCGGACAAATGCCAGTTTTTTCCCATCGGGCGAAATTTGCGGACGTACTGCACCTCCGGGGCCAGTGACTACATCTTCTATCTCCCCTTTTTCCCGGTCATATCGCTTGATAACATAAATTTGGCTATTGGGATCTTTGTTGTATTGAAAAACGCCCCCGGCGTACATATCTTCACTGTAATAAACATAGCGGCCATCCGGAGAGGCGCAAGGTTCATTAATATCCTGTTGCTCATTTTTCTTCTCGATTAATTGAATACCCTCACCGCCGCTGATATGGTAGAGCCACAATTCACCTGCACCCAGAGAGCGGGTAGACGTAAAATGTTTTCGGGCAACAAAGTATTGACCATCGGGCATCCAGGTCGGATTGTTAAGCAGGCGAAAATCTTCTTTGGTTAACTGCTTGGCATCTGAACCGTCAGTTTTCATCATCCAGATATTATCCCCGCCACCGGCATCGCTGGTAAACAATAGCTGCTTACCGTCCGGCGAAAAACGAGGTTGAACCTCCCAGGCCAAACCAGTGCGAATGGCTTTTGCTGTACCACCGGTGATCGGCATGGTATAAATATCACCCAGCATATCAAAAGCAATTGTTTTTCCATCGGGGCTGACATCCAGGTTCATCCAGGTCCCTTCGGTGACATCGAATTTGACAGATTTGAGGTTAAAGTCTTCGCCGGGTTGGTTAACGTCCCATTTAGCTTTTTTCTCCTGCGCATTCAGTTGAAATAAAAGGCTGAGAGTAAATAAATAGGTAAAAAATGGTTTTAGCATGGCTATGGTGATATCTGAGAAAAACTACCTACCCACTTGGAAGGTAAAGGTTAAGTAATAAGGTCTATCCTGCGATAGGCGAAAATGATTTCAGCCCCGAAATTACCTTTTTTCCTAAAAAAAGTAGAGCTTAGCGAAAATTCGCATTAAATGACAGCTGCATTTCGACAACAATTTGACAAAGTAGACCTTCAATTATCTTTCTTACTGGAAAGTTTGGAGCGCTATACGCATGAGGAACTCAACCGCAGGCCAGCTCCGGATAAATGGTCTGCTATGATGGTTTTACAGCATTTACGGATTGGAGAAGAACTTACGCTGAAGTACTTAAAAAAGAAATTGAGTTTCAATCCAAAGTTGAAGAAAGCAAATCTGATTACTTCACTTCGAGGCTTTGCTTTGCGACATTATTTCAAATTGCCGCTCAAATTAAAAGCGCCAGAAATGGTGAGCGAAGCTAATTTTCCGGAAGAAACCAGTCTACAGCCTTTTGCGGAGGAATGGCTAAAAATGAGAAAAGACTTACGTGCTTTTCTCTCTACCCTGGATAAGGATTTGTATAATCGGGAGTTATATAAACATCCTGTTGGCGGAAAGATGAGATTGATTGACATGTTGAATTTTTTCGAAGTACATACGCTCCATCACGAAAAGCAGATTCGGGCCTGTCTGGGAAAATAAATAACGATCACCTATTTTAGGTTGAATTTTTCAAAATTCTCACCCGAAATACTTATTTTTATCAAACAAGCGTTACGTTTTCGACCAATCAAACCAAACAAAATAGAACCATCCTATAGTTTAACACTTACCCATGGTTTAACCTATGATAGCAACTTCACGAATAGGGCTACTTCTTTTATTTTGTCTTTTCTTGAATCCCCTGATTCAGGCGCAGGTGTGTTTTCCTGTTAAGGTAAAGCATAAGTGGGGTCTGATGAATGCCGAGGGCGAAATGTTCCTCGCTCCTTTCTATGATGCGATCGGAGAGTTTGAAGAAAGCGGCTTAGCCGTTATGCAACGTGACGGCAAACTGGGCTTGATCAACCAAAAAGGGGAACAGGTACTCTACCCAAAATATGAACGGGTTACGATTATTGACTCGGTGCTCATTGCCGTTCAGTTGGAGAATGCCTGGCAGGTAATTAATTTATCGATTGGTGAAATATTGCCCAAGCCATGCGAGCGGGTGAAAAAAATTGCTCCGGGTTTTGTGGCTTATCAACTGGATGGGAAATGGGGAATTACGGATGCCAAAGGACAGCATATTTGTCGGCCTTTATATGAGCACGTGGAGTCACTACAAGAAGGGTATTTCTTAACTGGACTAGAAGAAAAAACGGGCCTTATTGCATTTGATGGAACCTTGATCTTAGAACCGGTTTGTGAAGATATTCAGGTGTACAGTGATGACCTTTTCTTCTATCGGCAAGAGCATAAATGGGGTGCCGTCGATCGGCAAAGTATAGTAGTTATTACACCGGCGTACAGTAATTATTCAAAGATCAGTGCGAATTTCATATCGCTGAAAAAAAGAGATAAAGTAGACATTTATTCCATAACGGCTAAACGATTGATTTCTAAGCGGAAATTTGATGCTTGTTATGCTTTTTCCAAAGACCTGATCCTGGGGAAAAAAACCAGGTTATTAGGCTTGGTTGACGGAGAGGGCAATACCATACTTTCAACTAAATACAATGAGATCCAGGCTTATGGACAAGATTTATTTCGGGTCAGATTCCAAAATAAATGGGGCCTGGTCCGTACGGGTGATGAGTTGGTGCTTCCCTATGAATATGACTACGTGGCCCCCTCCCAATGGAAGGTATGTGTGGTGAAAAAAGAGGGCCGCTATGGAGCAGTCAATGCCAAAGGCAGCCTGGTGATTCCCGTGGAATATGATGAGATTAGTTTGGCAGAAAAATCGGCTAAAGCCAGCCAAGGTGGTAAAGTAACGATCTTTAAGTTTGACGAAGATGGCTTCTTAGTCGGCGAGAATAATTTTAAAAAGCACTTTACGATTACCATTGGTGGGAAAAAGAAAAACAATGAGCTTCAGATTGTCGAGGAGAATATTTATTTGTTAGAAAAATTCGAATGGTTTTATTCATCTACCAGTGATAAATGGGGCCTGCGTCGACTCCAGGATGGCAACGTCCAAATTGCTCCTTCCTTTGATTGGATCCGTATTGACCGCGATAATGGTTTGACCATCGTGGGGAATGAGATTTCCGACTATTATGATTTTGAGTGGACCAAGTTTCGTTTTGACATGCAGCTTGGGGTTGTCAATAACCAGGCTGGGCTATTGGTCACTAAGATGGAGCTTTGGG
>CBDUIU010000408.1:0-4741 GCA_965367335.1 uncultured Saprospiraceae bacterium | reverse complement strand
CTCCAGTGTGGGATCTTTCATACCCACCCACCAGAATGGTGGTTCTATCCTGGCCTTAGTAAAGCCTTTTCCGTCTGCAAGAATTTGTCGATGTTTGGCTAGCTCCACACCGTCGGGAATACGTTGTTGTTCTCCAACTTCTATATGAGTAGTTTCCTCGCTTTTTTCTTCAACTACTGTTTTGACATCACTAAGTTCCGCTGATGTTTTGTTGGACTTTGGATTACATGCGAAGATGAGCAAGATTGCAAGAAAAGTCAGGAGGGGGAGGTTTTTCATGGAAAGAAATATTAAAGATGAAATAAATCTTTTTCTATAGGACTATCATTTTTTTAGATAAAAGCCATTCTAATTACTCAGCCTAAAATTCTGGTCTTTTCTTATTTGGCCAATACCAGGAAATCCCAGGGCCCCAGGTTCAAGGTAAATTCATCCGGAACATTCATAGTGCTATTTGCAAAAACATTGTTATATACGCCTACGCAACGTTTATCTGTTAAGGAAACACTTTGCTGAAATTCACTCAAATTAATAATCACCAGTACCTTATGATTACCCTTTTCCCGTAAATAAGCAATGACGGAATCATCCCGACCAGTAGTCAGCTGAACTAATGGGCCACCGGAAGCACCATTTGCAAGGGCTGGATTCCCTCCTTTCAGGGTCAAGAGTTTTTTATAGAAATCGTGATAAGCGAAGTCCTTAAATTTGATCGTATCTTTTCCATAAAAGGCCAATTTTTTCCGAAGTGGCTCTTCTTGCCCGCTGTAAATCAGCGGCATCCCATTAATTGTTGCAGCCAACACGGCAAAGGCCAAATGCCCTTTACCCATACGCTCAAAAACAGTTCCGCTCCAACTATTCTCATTATAGTTAGAAGTGAACATCATGGAAGAACCCTGCTTATAGCGTACCAGGTGCTTATGGAAATAGAGATTGATCTCCATCGCATTCTTCTTCCCTTTGGCGATATCATTCATCAGATGGTAGAATTCCCAGCCATAATCCATTTGAAAATATCCATTGTTTCGATGAGCAGGAACTTCAGACGCTGACAATAAAAACACCGGCTTTATCTTACGTAGCTGTTCACTGCAAGCCTTCCAAAAATCTAATGGCACGCCTCCTGCCACACCAAAGCGATAACCATCTATTCCCTTTTCTGCTATCCAATACCGCAAATCCTCCATCATAGCCGTTCTCATCTTTGCATTAGCATAATCCAGCTCGGCTACATCGTACCAATCTGTTACCTTATTATTGTTATCCCTGCCATGGCTAATCGTATCTGCGAGGGGATCATGAACATACCATTCCGGATGTTTGTGGATCCAAATATGATCCCATCCCGTATGGTTGGGGACCCAGTCAAGGATCACGTACATCCCCAGTTCATGGGCTTGACGGATCATAGCATCAAAGTCCTCCTGAGTACCAAACGCCGGATTGATTTGACGAAAATCACTCACTGCGGAATACCTGCCCAGCGGACCTTTTCTTTTGGTTTCACTGATAGGAAAGACTGGCATGAAACAGAGCACCTCTACGCCCATATCTTTAAGCCGGGGCAGGTGTTTAGCAAAAGCACTAAAAGTACCTTCCGGGGTATATTGCCGGATATTGACTTCATAGATAGCAGCCTGTTTGGCCCACTCAGGAAGATGAGGCGTAGGCAGGTCTGTATTAAAAGCAGCAGCCACCGAATCACTGAGGGCTTCGCTTTCACTGTCAGGTTGAGTAACACAAGCACAAAGAACAAAAACAAGAATAAGGGACTTTAAAGTCCAGAAGATGATGCGTTGCATGTAGTTAAGTCTTTGATAATTACTTGACCGGTAATTCTTTCACCTTCTTAACTTGAATTTGGTCGCCCGTCTTATTTCGGTCAGTGTTTCCTAACAAAATAATAACATCCCCACCCAGGTTTACTTTCCAATCCAGGTCAATATCTTCTTCATCGTCATTAAAATCCATAGCGATTTGCTTTGAATTCTCTCCAACCCACCATTCGCCGGAATTGGTTTCTTCTTGCCATTTACCATAGGTAAAAGTGCCATCGCCTTCAAATTTCACCCAACGGCCATTATAATCATCCATTCTCTCTGCACTTGAGGTAAAAGCCTTAGTATAAGCCCATAAGCCAATGAAGGGAGACATGGCATTGGGGTTGACATTTTCTGGCTTTTTCAAAGTGACAGATTTATCGACAGGCATAGTTGTCATGATCGGCTCTTCACCACCAGTGGTATCCGTCGTCTCGGATGTTGAAGTAGTATCACCTCCACAGGCAAGTGTGAAAGTAAGTGAAATGAATAGGAAGAAATATTTTGTCATATCGATCGGTTGTTTGTTGAATAATCGGTTTATACGAAAAGGAAGCAAAAGTAGCAAAAGGAAACCAAGGGAACAAGCGGATAATCATCAAATCAAATTCGCTTCCTTTGGCTTCTTGCTAAAGCAATGATACTAAAAAGCAATTGCTTTGCCAAGCTCCGCACTTCGGAGTACTTACGTCGATTGCCCGTTTATAGTCACTTTTGCATCAAATAGGATAACGATAATTTGTTGCGCTCTATGATTGGTAATCCGGATATTTTCACGATCTAAAAATCCTCCGTACCTTGCTTCTTATGTTACTCGAGTCATTTCAATCTTTTATCCACCAAAATAGGCTAATTGCTCCTCAGCAGTCGACTTTGATCGCTATAAGCGGAGGAATTGACTCTGTGGTCCTTTGTTTTTTGTTTTCGCTTAGTGAGTGGCCTTTTGCCCTGGCTCACGTCAATTTTCAGTTACGTGGCTCAGCTAGCGATGCAGATGCTGTTTTTTGCAAGGAGTTGGCCGACACACTGGGCGTTCCGTTTCATGAGACTCAATTGGATACGGTCGCTTATGCTTCCACGAAAGGGAAGTCAATTCAATTGGCCGCTCGTGAATTTAGGTATGCCTGGCTGGAAGAGATCAGGGTAGCAAATAACTATACTCATATTGCCACTGCCCACCACTTGAATGATTCTATGGAAACGGTAATTTATAATATGACAAAGGGTTGCGGGCTAAAAGGTTTACTGGGAATTCCCCTGCGAAACGGAAAAGTAATTCGCCCTCTTCTATTTGCCGCCCGGTTGGAAATTGAAGCTTATGCTTTGGAACAGGATCTTAGCTGGCGGGAAGACGCTTCTAATGCTAGTCTAAAATATCGAAGGAATCAAATCAGGCATCAGGTAATCCCACCTTTGCGAGCTATCAATCCGGGTTTCGATCAAACTGCTGCGGGAAATCTACAACGCTGGCAGGAAAGCTACCAGTTATATCAACGAATGGTCACTCAGCTGCGGGGGCAATTGGTAAAGGAGATAGCTGGGGTGCTTCGAATTGACGCAATCGGTTTAGCGGATTACCCGGAACAGGCTAGCCTGTTATATGAATGGTTGTCTCCTTATGGCTTCACAGAGGCAATTATCCGAGAGTTGTTAGCTGGTGAAGGTAGCGGACGTCAGTTCCTTTCGCCTACTCACCGGTTGGTGACCACGGCTGAAGTTTATTTGGTAGCATTACTTGAGGAGAAAAAATCTGAAGTGATCTTGATTGAAAAGGAGGTGCGTAAGGTAAAATTAGACCATGGACAGCAATTGGTCTTGCATTGGTTGGAAAATGCGCCAGAAATTTTTCCGAATAATCCTAAGGTGGCTTATTTGGATCGAGAAAGTTTAACCTTTCCATTGAAATTGCGACGATGGCAAGCTGGTGATCGTTTTCAACCGCTGGGAATGAATGGACAGCATAGGAAGTTACAGGATTTTTTTTCTGATCAGAAATTATCACTTGTGGAGAAAGACCTGGTGTGGGTAATGGAGTCCGCGGGAGAGATTTGTTGGGTGGTGGGAATGAGAGTGGATGAGCGATTTCGAGTGAAGGATAAAAAGGGGGCTTGTTTGGAGTTGAGGTTGAATCATTGAGCTGTCCGAAGCAGAGTCGTCGGGTATCTAGACGTATGGTTTAACTTGGAAATTAAAGTACCTCAGTACTCAGCCGTCGGGTATTGCACCCACAAGGTTTTACTCGGAATTTAAACTAGCCCAATACAGTGCCATTAGGTGTCGCACCCACATGGTTTTACTCGGAATTTAAACTAGCCCAATACAGTGCCATTAGGTGTCGCACCTTATGATTTAATTCGAAAATTACTTTTAGGTTGTATGCCTGGAGGGGGGATTGGATTAAATTCAAACGTCGCCTCAGGGTGGTGAGGCGACGTTTGGGTTTGGGTTGTTGGTTGTGTTGGTTGGGGGTTGGGGCCGACTAAAGTCGGGGGAGCTTGCCCGGCTGAAGCCGGGGGAACAGGGGGTTAAGGGTTGACGCGAACCAGGCGCGTTTTTTCATCGATTACAACGTGTGCACCTTTGAATCCTTGGCGGACTGCTGCATTACCGGCCTGGATGGCTTCTTCCAAACTGCCAAAACCTCCTAGCAGCATAATTGTAAAATCTCCTTTGCGACGACGCTCTAAATTGCCCAGGCCTTTCACTTTATCTGCCTCAAAATATTGTGGATTTTTATACGCTGCTAATTGTACTTTATAGGGACTATCGGTATTACTGGCTGGCGTTGCTGCCGGGACATCTTTACTTGTTTCTTCTGCGGAGATTCCAGATCCAGGTACCTCATTTATAAAATCAACTTCATCCATATCTTCTAATTGCTCTACTACAACAAAGGCTTGTTTATAGCCTTTCTTAAC
>CBDUIU010000407.1:0-4778 GCA_965367335.1 uncultured Saprospiraceae bacterium | reverse complement strand
AGATGATGAAGTCAAAGATTGAAAAACTGGATATTCCACCTATCGATGAATTCCTGGAAATCCTTTCCGCCTCCGGCACCAAATTATGGGCTTGTAAGTTAGCCATGGATATGTTTGACTTGGACGAAAGCAAACTGATTGATGATCTGGATGGGGTTTTAACCGTCGGTGATTTTTACAATCGCGCGGATGGTGAAGGTACGCATGTAATTTTTATTTAGGTTTTTTGGCGAGCAGTTCTCGCTTGCTGAAAAACGGTTCACCCTGTCATTGCGCTCGGTTCTCCGCCGAGAGAAATTGTTTGCCTCCAAAGTTTACAGAGGCGGAACACAAGGGTGAGTTTGTTGATTAATAAAAAAGCCGATACGTGTTTCCATACTACGTATCGGCTTTTTTTTCGGTAGAACCATGCGTCTCCACATTTTAATGGCCTACCTCAATAAATTACTTGCTACTGTCGGGTTAATTGCATTTCAAAAAATGGAAACCAGGATTTTCCATCAAAAGAGTATTCTCCTTTCTCTTTCCAGACACCCTCTTCGGAAAAGTCTTCCGAAAACCGAACAGTTCCTCCCCGTTCATCTTTAAAAGACCATTGTAATTGTTTCTCCCCGATTCGCTTCATGGGCGTCTCTTTTTTTCCACCAACAGCAGAATACGAAAGCATGGAAACGGTACCTAGGTCGGGATTAAAGGCAATCACACCAAAGGCCTGGTGAATAACATGCTTTTTATCCGGGAAACTGTCTTTGGCAAATCCGATTCCATCAACAACCAGTACTTGACTGTCGATTTTAGCCATAATCATTTCTTCCTGAATAAAAGTGTGACGCTGCCGATTTTGTAAGATCCATCCTTCTCCTTTCCAGGTGCCACACATGAAAAGCATCTCTTTGGGTGAAAGGATCGAAGTACTATCGGGCGGAGGTGTCTGGGCATCTAAGCTAAGCGAAAAAGAAAGCTGAAAAGCCACTACGAGAGCAAAAATAGCTTGAGAATAAAAAAAACGGTAGTTGTTCATTGTTACGATTTAAATGGTTAATGCTACCTCAAAATTAAGCCTGTTGGAGTGGTAAGTATTGTAAAAAAGCGTCGATTGCAATGTTATTTGATTGAAATCTCCATGCTACTATGATAAGCGAGAAAATCCTGGTGAGAACGATTCATGATTTTCTTAAAACTATTGATAAAGTGAGCCTGGTCATAATAGCCATTTTCAAGAATCAACTCCAACTGACCTTTGTTCTCCTGTATCATTTTTTGCATCGTTTTTCGCAACCGGGTTATAGTCGCATATTGTTTCATGGTGAGGCCCGTCGTTTCTTTAAATTGTTTTTGAATAGAGCGAATAGAAGCAGGGATTGAATCCGTTAATTCAGTGATGGAAATTTCAGTTTCTAATTGGGTACAGATATACTTGATCAAGTTATTTTTATTTAGTTTGACTTCTTTGAAAAACGATAACAAACAACTTTCTAAAGTTGAAACGTCTTGAAATCCAGGCCGGAGCTGTTCAGGTGATATCGGTAAAAAGTAATGGTCCAGTGAAAAGGGTACCTCAGCAATTTGATTTAGCAAGGCCAATTTGTCTGGAAAAAGTGCTTCAATTTGTATCCAGGGATGAAAGCGGATGCCCAGGTAAATCGAATCCGGGAATACTGTTTGACTGAATTTTGTTAAATGACTTCCCAACAGCCTGATTCCGTTAAAGTGTGGGGTGTTCATGAGCACCAGAGAAAGCGTGCTTTCCGGTAAAGATTCATGTGCAATTACCTGATTGGGCTTATCACTGGATGGAATTTCAAATATCCAATAATTACGAATAATATCCTGGAGTGCCAGGCCAGGTAAAAATTCTTGGTACTTCATACATTGCTTGTTATCAACAAAAATAGCCAATACTTTAGGTTTGCCCAAAAAGTATTGGCTATTGTTCACGAAAAGGAATTTTTCACTAAGACTGATAATCCAATTCTATAATTATACTAAATTTCGATTTTACGTTTAGTATCTTCTGAATCTTTGGATACACGTCGCCTGAAGGCAACGCGACTAAGTAAGCTTACTTCTTCCGAGAATTCGCCGCCTTAAACGCCTGGTCCAAATCTGCGATAATATCATCAATGTGCTCAATGCCAACACAGAGGCGCAGTAAGTCCTGGGTCACGCCTGCAGCTTTTTGCTCCTTCGCCGTCATTTGCCGGTGGGTAGTTGAAGCAGGATGACAAGCCAGGGATTTTGCATCACCAATGTTCACCAGGCGTTTGAAGATCTGCAAGGCATCATAAAATTTTTCTGCTTTTTTAAAACCACCTTTGATTCCAAAAGTCATGAGGGAAGAGGGTTTGCCTCCGGTATATTTTTTAGCCAGTCGATTGAATTCACTGGATTTTAAGCCACCAAAGCGCACCCAGGATACTTGTTTGTGATTTTCCAGGTATTTGGCAACGGCCATGGCATTGTCACAATGACGTTCCATCCGTAAAGATAGTGTTTCTAAGCCTTGCAATATTTGCCAGGCAGCCATAGCGGAAAGCGCTGATCCGGTGTTCCGCAGTGCTACCGTTCGTGCCCGGGCAATATAGGCGGCAGGGCCGAAAGCTTCCGTGTAGACGACACCGTGGTAAGAAGGTTCCGGGTTACTAAACATCGGAAAACGTTCCTTATGTTCCGCCCAGGGAAATTTACCGGAATCAATGATGACCCCACCGAGCGTCGTACCATGTCCGCCAATGTATTTAGTGAGGGAATGAACGACGATATCCGCACCATATTCGATCGGGTTGATCAGGGCCGGAGTCGCCACTGTATTATCGACAATTACAGGAACACCTTTCGCGTGAGCGGCTTTTGCAATTTTTTCAAGATCGGAAATGTTGCCAGCAGGGTTTCCAATAGATTCACAAAAAACGGCCTTGGTCTTATCATCGATTAACTTAGCCAGGTCTTTAGCATCGGAAGATTCTGCAAAGCGCACTTCAATCCCTTGCTTAGGTAACATATGGGCAAACAGGGTATAAGTGCCTCCATAAAGCTGAGGTGTAGATACAATGTTATCGCCTGCCTCAGCCAGGTTTAATATCGCGTAGTTCACTGCTGCTGAACCGGCGCTGACACACAAGCCTGCAATGCCTCCTTCAAGAGCGGCTACTCTTTGCTCCAGTACATCTACGGTTGGATTCATAATCCGGCTGTAAATATTTCCCGGAACGGCGAGGTTAAACAGATCAGCTCCGTGTTGAGCATTATCAAATTCGTAGGCAACAGTTTGGTAAATCGGTACTGCGACAGATTTGGTAGTTGGTTCGGACTTATAGCCGCCGTGGATAGAAAGGGTTTCTTTTTTCATGTTGTCTGGTTAATGGATGAAATAGGTTTTATCAACTTGCGAAAAATGCGAGTTGGCTGATTAATTTGAAATGTGAAATTTGGCTAGGAAAAACGCTAACAGGATTTATAAGTACCTGAAGTATACGGTTGATATCTAATAAAGGTTAGACAAGGTAGAGAATAATTTGGTCTTTTAAAAGTATTCTTGTTTTCTACAGGACAATCACAGGAATGTTACTCAAATGATTCGATCGTTTTTCCTGTAACGCAAAATTCCAAAATGATAATATTGAACGTGAAATACGTCGGACAGCGCAAAAGCCAAATCACCAATTAAAAGCAAGAACAGGATCGATAGAGATTGATTTGCATTTATTAACTATTTCCAAAAACTGTTTTTACAAAAGCCGCTAACTGTTCCTCAAAGTCGGATCGAAGTTCTTCATCTGTAATACCTGTTTCCTCGGAAAAATTTTCAAAAAAGGAAGGCAGCGAAAATTGTAGAATGGTATTTTGATTCATAAATTTAAACTTATTGAACGCAATGTCCAATACTGTTTTTCCACCGCGTTTCCCGGGGGAAGTAGCCAGGAGTAACATCGGCTTTGAGGCCCAGGTGTCTTTGTCAATTCGGGAGATCCAATCAAAGATGTTCTTAAAGGCAGTTGAGTAGGCGCCATTATGTTCGGCAAATGAAATCAGAATACCATCGGTATTATTTACGTGATCTTTAAATTGAAGCGCGAGTTCAGGGTATCCGCCTTCCTTTTCTTTATCAACACTGAAAATGGGCATTTCAAAGTCATTGAGATCTAAGATCGTTACTTCCGCATCATTGATCTGCTGAGCAGCATAAGTAGCGAAACGCTTATTAATGGATTGTCGGCTGGAGCTGGCACCGAAGGCAAGTATTTTAGGCATGTTGTGAAAAGTGAATTAAGTGAATGATGAGATATCCTACACATCCTGAACGATAAAGATAGCATTCTTGTTTAAATCGTAAAATCCAAACTCGTGGGTATTCCAGGGGGTATCCCGCCTCAGCTTTTCCCGGGAGACAGTTCCTCTATTCACAAACTCTTCGAATATTGGATCAATATGCGCCACAAATATTTTGATAACAGAACCACCGAGTAAAGGGTCTTCTTTGGTACCTGCATGCCATTGAAGGTGTAGCCAGAGGTTGTCCCTACGTAATATGGCATACCTGTCATCTTCCTGCCAGGTTTCAAATCCAGCTTTTTCCTGGTACCATTTGGTATCACGTTTGATATTTGCAGAGGGTAAAACGGGGGTAATGTACGGTTGGTTGTTGGATGACATGAAGTGCTGTTTTTAATATTTTATTTTCTCATTCACTGTAAATTTTTATTTTTCAATTACTACAAAACTCACAATTTTGGAATTCTATTTTATCAGTTGATTATTATTTATATCTCATTTGAAAT
>CBDUIU010000406.1:0-4782 GCA_965367335.1 uncultured Saprospiraceae bacterium | reverse complement strand
AAGAACGGAGCCAACGGGTTCAGGTGGAAGCTACTCTATTTTTAATGTTAAACTCAAAGAGCCAGCTGCTGATCAATCAAATGGAGAATTCAATATTGAACTATGGGTTTGGATTTCTGATGTTGACAGACATGGTTACGGAAACTGGCAAGCTTATAATGGAAAACTGAATCGGCACGTTAGCCTCAATGATAAGAAAACGGAATCTAATCCTTTACCTGCCACAAGGAGTACTGACAGCTTGTGGCAGGTAGAAGGAAGTATTAAACCCCAAGTCGTTGCTAATCAGGTGCAAGTTGTAACAACTGATCCTGTCAACTTTAATCAAAGGGTAAAAGTTAAATTAAATTCACTCATCAGAGATAAACCTGACCAAAGTTCAAAAGCTATTAAAACAGCGAGTAAGGGAAAAATTATTCATGCAACAGAGAAAACAGCTACAACCGCAGTAATTGAGGTCAATGGAGTTAAGTCGCCTCATAGCTGGTATAAAGTAAGCTACAATAGTTCTGATGGGCAGACTTACGTGGGTTGGATATATGGTGGATATTTAGAGTTGAATTGAATACAACCTGGCCTCAGAGACTAGCCTAAAATGTACTTTGATAAAATAGTCTAGCCTATTTTTTATCCAGCATTTTATATTATCCTCCTTTACCGGATGAATAATTAAGCTTCAGCTTAAACAACTCGTCCTAATCAATTTATAGTCGTACTTTTGTTGCTAAATGTAGAAGGCTCAAAACTTATTAATGGCCGAAAGAACGCTAGCTTCAAAATTACATCATGTCCAATACTAAAAAAAATCGCCAGGCTATTCTCCAAAAACTAGGCATCGCTAAACTCAATCCCATGCAGAAGCAGGCCCAATTGGCGATCCATAGCGTCTCCGAAGTGGTCGTGCTCTCACCGACCGGGACCGGGAAAACCCTGGCTTTCCTGTTGCCCATAATGGCAGAGTTAGACAGGAAGGCGACGGAGATCCAGGCCATCGTTCTGGTGCCTTCCCGTGAATTAGCTATTCAAATTGAACAAGTTATCAGGGATATGGGTGCCGGCTGGAAGGTCAATGCCGTCTATGGAGGGCGACCTTTTACTAAGGATAAAACCAATTTACAGCATCGACCCGCCATCCTGGTTGGTACACCGGGTAGAGTAGGGGACCACTTAAGACGGAACACCTTCTCGGCTAAAGCTGTTAAATTTTTAGTGCTGGATGAGTTTGATAAATCCCTGGAAATTGGCTTTGAAGAACAGATGAAAGACATTCTTTCCTTTATGCCGAAAGATCAAAAACGGGTATTGACTTCTGCCACCCACGGTGTGCGTGTCCCGGATTTTGTCCAACTAAAGAAACCGGTCTATATCAATTTCCTGGATGAGGAAATTGAGCAATTACAAATTTACCGGATCGTTTCACCCGAAAAGGATAAGCTGGAGACATTGAAGCAAGCGCTGCAACATATTGGCCCACAGCCAGGAATTTTATTCTGTAACTACAAGGATGCCATCGAACGAGTTAGTGAGTTTTTGGATGAAAATAACATTGCTCATGGTGTTTTTCATGGCGGCATGGAACAACTTGACCGGGAGCGGGCATTAATCAAATTCCGGAATGGAACACATAATTTATTGGTTGCCACCGACCTGGCTGCTCGTGGCATTGATGTGCCGGAAATCCAATTCATCCTGCATTACCACCTGCCGCCACGCAAGTTGGAATTTGTCCATCGGAATGGCCGGACTGCAAGGATGAAGAAGAGCGGTACGGCTTACGTGTTACATTGGGAAAAAGATCAGTTACCCGATTTTATCGAAGGCATACCGGAAATGAAGCTGTCTAACAATAAAAACGCATTAACTTCAGAATGGCGAACCTTGTTTATTTCCGGAGGGCGAAAAGATAAAATTTCAAAAGGAGATATTGCAGGGTTGTTTTTTAAACAAGGTGGTTTGGAAAAAGATGAACTCGGTGTGATCGAACTGAAATTAGATTGTGCTTTTGTCTCAGTGCCTAAAGGAAAGGTAAATTCCTTAATTGATAAATTAAACGATGGGCGCTTGAAAAAACGAAAAATTCGGGTTAAGGAAATTTGACCCTAACTGATATCCGGATACTCAAAAAAGAAGAACAGGCTCCCAAAACAAAGCGCCAATCGTGTACAAATTTGATCAGAAAAAATATAATGATGCTATGCAAAGTGGCCTGAAATCTGTCTTTTTTTAAGGCTGATTAATCACTTCTTCCAACTTTAATTTTCGCAAATAAAACGCTTGCCCTTCATGCTGTATCCGCACCAGTTTTCCTTCGTCAACTAATTTTGCTAATTGAGCTTTATTTACCCCACCTTTTTGCAAAAAGGTCAATACTTCACTTTCACGCATCGGATGAACTGACGTGATTGCTAAGAGATCATTTACGACATCTCCCGTTACGGCAAAGGTTTCATTGGAAAAACCAGTCAGTATTTCAACGGAATTAAGGTGTTTGCTGAAAATTTGGTAGGCTTTAGTTAGGGTAGTTTCGTCCGGTGACTGTGCCCAGGTTTCTGCAGGGGGTCGGCTGGGTACCGCCAGGTAGGCAGTATTAACTTGTATTTTCCGGAGGAATCGAGCGGTAGCTTCCAGGTTAGCAGTGGTATCATTGATACCTTTGACCAGCATCGTCTCGGTAATCAGTTCTCCATTAAATTCATTAGAAAAGGCCAATATCCCGGCCTTGATTTTTTCGAGACTCAACTCATCATGGCCCCGGTTGATCTTTTTCCAACAATCTGCCTCCACTGCATCCACTTTCAAAGAAACACAATCCGCCAGCGTCAATTCCTTTCGTACCTCCTTCATCCAAAGCAAAGAGGAATTGGTGATCACGGCAATGGGTAATTCCAGCTGTTGCAACAAGCGGATCAGACCTCCCAGGTGAATATCCAATGTGGGTTCCCCATCCGGCACAATTGTCAGGTAATCAATGGGGGCATTAACAGCCCGACAGGCGAGCACTTTTTTTCGAACTTCTTTATAAATAAGCGCTGGTGAGTAAAATTCCCGGCGTTCCATTTCTGTCTGCTTAGTCGGTCCAACCTGACAATAGATGCAGTTATAGGAACAGGATTTAGGTGGAATAGTATTGATACCCAGGCTTTGCCCGAGGCGACGGGATGGGATAGGACCAAATGCGATCATGATGCTACAATTTTGAGTAAGTTATAGTGGATGGAGGATTGGAAGAATGACAGAAGTCATTCAAGGGTTTGATAATCATCACCGCTTTTTACCTGTTGAAGATCGATCTTTTCTCATTCAAATAGAATTAATCCCCATTCGTCTACAACTTTTTTGGCGTTCTGTTATTAGTTCTGATTTTTGTTTCGTTATTTTCTTATTCACTAGTAACTCTATATGTCACCGAACGTTCACCGTCTCTACATAGCTATAATGTCCGGAATTGTCCTACTGGTTTTTTGCTTATTAGCTGTCAAGGGCATTAGCTATTATTCTACGCCTTTTGAAGAACGGTTTTATCATCCTGATCACGACTATTTCAAACCTAGTGGCTTGTTTGGCCATGGCTTAGGGATCATGGGTACCTTTCTGATGGCTTTTGGTGTGGGGATTTACATCGCCAGAAAGCGGTATAATTTCCTGGCTAAGTTTGGTCGCCTGAAATACTGGCTGGAGTTTCATATTTTCCTCTGTACGCTGGGCCCGGTAATGATTTTATTCCATACGGCTTTTAAGTTTGGAGGCGTGGTATCCATTGCTTTTTGGAGCATGGTGGCCGTCGTCCTCAGTGGAGTGATCGGGCGCTTTATCTATATTCAAATTCCAAGGACGATCGAAGGACGAGAGATGAGCCTCGGCGAAGTCCAACAGCTAAAAACAGATATTGGCGATGTCCTCAAGACGGAATACCAAATGGAGGAACAGGTCTGTCAGGAAGTTTTGCAATTAGCAACTACGGCGGGCCCTGTTTCGCAGCAGAATTTACTGTCCGGGATGGTATACAAGTTTTTTGCAGATCAAAAAATGCTGCGTACCTTGAAACGTACTTTGCGAAATCATCAATTGGCTGGCAGTGACATTGCCAAAGTATCTCGGTTGGTGAAAAATGAGCTAAGTCTGAATAATAAAATAGAACGATTACTGAGCATGCAAAAGTTATTTAAGTACTGGCATGTTGCACATTTGCCATTTGCTATTATCATGTTATTGATCGTCTTGTTACACGTAGGAATTACCCTTGCTTTTGGTTATAAGTGGGTCTTTTAAGATAAAATGCTGGAACAAATTATCATATACGGAATTGTTTTTTTGATTTGTGGAATCATCGTTTTTATCTATTTAAGAAAACTTAAAAAAGCCTCTTTAGCCGTAGAGAAAAAAATAGAACAAGCCAAGCAGGAGGGCTTGCACGAACCAGTGTCTCTTCATCCGGTAATTGACTTAAATACTTGTATCAAAAGTGGTGCTTGTGTTACGGCCTGTCCGGAAAAAGATATCCTGGGTATTTTAAACGGTGGAGGGACATTGATCAATGCTTCCAATTGTGTAGGCCATGGTGCCTGCTTTCATGCCTGCCCGGTAGACGCGATTAGCCTGGTTATTGGTACGGAAAAACGCGGAGTAGACCTACCTCATGTCAATGAAAGTTACGAAAGTAATGTGCCGGGTATTTTTATCGCCGGAGAATTGGGCGGCATGGGGCTCATCAAAAACAGTGTAGAACAAGGTAATTTAGCCGTGGAAAATATGGTCAAAGCAGGCATTCCTAAAGATGAGCGT
>CBDUIU010000405.1:0-4784 GCA_965367335.1 uncultured Saprospiraceae bacterium | reverse complement strand
GTGGTTGAATGAGGTGGTTAAGAAAGGTAGTTTTACCGGAGCCGAGAAAACCGGTAATGAGATGAACTGGGATTTTGCGGAGCGTTGACATGATAATTGATCCGATATGAGATTTAACGTTAATGGTTTAGTCAGCCACGGATTGCACGGATATACACGGATAAGTATCTGTGCAAATCCGTGTCATCCGTGGCTTTTTTCCTTCAATCTTTCTGATTTGATATCGCGCCACTATAATAGAATTTATTCTAAATAATTTCGTATGGCTCAAAAGGGAGTCATATCAACTAAATTGATCATTCCAGCTCATGTCCTTTTTTAATGTGGTGACATTCCACCACATTAAAAGGATTTTCCCTTATCCAATTTCTTTGTCTTGTTTAAAGCCTTGAGTGAACTCGAGCTAACTAACACAGACATTTGATCAATGGCTGCTTTATTGAGAAGCTCCAAGCGCTGGACCTGGTCACTATCCCACTCGATCAAACTGGCATTAAGCGATTGAAGATTGGATAAGACCAACAGCTGTTCAACTGAGGCGTGATCTCGCATATTCCCTTTAAGCGTAGGATTAGCCGCTTTCCATTGTTTTGCCGTCATTCCAAATAAAGCCATATTGATAAGATCTGCTTCACTGGCAAAAAACATCCCCTCTTTTTTTGTGTATTTGAGTTTAGGTGGAATAAGGTGGGTGCGAACTGCTTCTGTCTGTATCCGGTAATTGGCTTTTGACATGATCCGTTTGACATTCCATTCGAGGCTTTCCCGGTTTTCCTGGGCTTCAATTTCTTTAAGGCGCTTAAACTCTTTAACCAGGTATACATGAAACTCAGGACTTAGCCAGGTAGCAAACTGGAGGGCTATCTCATTATGAGCATAGGTACCGCCATAACGCCCCGCTTTGGCCTGAATTCCGATAGCACCCGTCCGATCAACCCATTTTGAAACCGACATCAAAAAGGTGTTATCTACCAGCTCTGCTTTAATGTGGTGGAATTCCACCACATTAAAATGCTCATTATGGACCTTCTCCCATACCCCTAAGTATTGAACGGTAGCTCCGGTACGAAGCCAGTTGCGGATATAGTCCCTGGGATCGCCCTCGAATCCTCTGGCCATGTCGGTTAAAGAGATATACTCCTCCCGATTTTGATTAAGCAGTAGGGTAAGCTCATGGCCCTGGACATTGATGGTTTTTTTCTTTGCCATCCAAATAGTGTTTTAGTGGGTGGTAAAAATACAGCTTTTCGCTCTAACCAACCTGCTAGCTTGGAGCGACCGGGTTGATTTCGTCATCATCCTTTGCTGACCGTAGTTTTCGGCCGCTTCCAGATCATTACCGCAATCCCTGCCAGCATAAACGGGATACTCAATAGCTGACCCATGTTAAAAGCCATCCCTTCTTCAAAAGCCACCTGGTTCTTTTTGAAAAACTCAATCAGAAAGCGAGCGATGAACAGCATGGTGAAAAAGAGCCCAAAGTTAAAACCATCCTGATAGCCTTTTCCCCGGTTTTTATAAACATAATTAATAATGATAAAAATCAGCAGGTAAGCACCGGCTTCGTAGAGCTGAGCGGGATGACGTGGAAGATCATCAACTTGTTTAAAGATGACCCCATAATCACTTCCCGTTGGATTACCGATGATCTCGGAATTCATGAAATTGGCCAGCCGGATGAAAACAGCTGCCAGAGCGCCTCCGATCGCTACCCGATCCAGCACCGCCAGAAATGGTGTTTTCGTTTTGCGACAATACAACCAAATGGCAATGAAGACCCCCAGAATCCCTCCATGGCTGGCTAGTCCCCGGTAACCCGTCATTTCAAAGCCACCTTCTCCAAAACGAAACGGCAAAATCATTTCTAAAGGATGGCTCAGGTAATAATCAGGCTCGTAAAACAGACAATGCCCCAGCCGGGCACCAATTATCGTGGCAATAAAGATATAGGTGGCCAAAGTCTCCAGATCATCCGTGGGCAGGCCTTCCCGCTTATAGATGTTTTTGACGACATAATAGCCAAGCACCAGCCCGCCGACAAAAAGTAAACTATAATAACGGATAGAAAATATGCCGAAGAGGTTGATGAGTTCGGGATCAATATCCCAGGTGATGGCGAGGAGCATGTATTTAGGTTATACGTTGATTTTGAAAATTGTCTAAAAGGAAGCAAGAATATAGAATAACGCCTGTCTACCGAACAGCAAAAAATGAGAAAGTTGCCCTTAAGTAGTATAGTACTTTACTTCTAACTTGGAAGTACATTAAAACGGGGTCACAATAAAATACAATTATATATAAATCACTGTGAAGCAGTACATTGCGTTATTTGTTCCGTACAGCTGTGGGGAATGTGTGACACACTTTTCAGGGCAGTCCTTCTAACTTCTTCACTCTTTATTCATTACTCATCCTCCCTTCCTTTATTCTTTCTTCAGCCGCAAACCTACGAAAAAAGTTCGTGGCATTCCCGGCCCGTAGACATAATTACTATCCCGGTTTTTACCACTATCAAAATCATCCTGATAAGCGTTGAAGAGATTTTTGATGCCGCCGAACAGCTCCAGGCCGGTATTCAGGTGCGGTAGGTAAAAAGTATAAGCTGTTTTGAGCCCGAGTTCCAGAAAAGCAGGAGAGGTCAGGTATTCATCAATAGCTTGTTCGGGGGCACCGGCGAAGTGGGCCAGTTCCATGGTACCGGTGTAGACAAGGTTAAGAGCGGTATTGAATTTTTTATTGGGAAAAAAGGAAAACGTTGCATAGCCATATTGATTAGGCGTACGAAGAAAAACACGTTTGGGCGCCAGTCCTTCGATGTTAGCTACGGCTTGATCAAAACGAGAAGACTGCACCGTAAATCCGGCTTCCAGTTGGGCCTTGCGATCATAGTTAGCACGTAGCTCCAAGGTAAGCCCTTTCACCGTAGCCCCTTCTCCATTTCTCTTTTCAAACAACTCCCCAAAAGTATCTGCTCCGAGTGGATGAAGATAAAAGGCACGATTGAGATGGGTATAAAATCCTTCCAGGGTAAAACCTACGACAAAGTGTTCTGTCGGATAATCATAGTTAACAGAAGTACTAAAGCTATTGGAACGCTCTTCCCGCAGATCCGGAGCCAGCCCGATCCGGGATATACCTCCGCCGGCAAAAGCAATATGCAGGTCGGCATCGAAGGCCTGTGGCGCGCGAAACCCTGTCCCCCAAGTGAAGCGAAACTGCGTTGTTGCTTTGAGTTTATACAATAATGATAATCGTGGACTTAGGATAAAATGATCAACCAGGTTGTGTTTATCGGTACGTAGCCCTGCAAGTAAATTTATTGTTGGAGTGATTTCCCAATCGCTCTGCAGAAAGGCGCCGAAGGTCTTTGTCAGCTGATCGATTTTATAGTCATATGCCTCAATAACGTCCAGAACATCATCTTCAACATACTCGCTTCCCAGCGTAAAAACATTACTGCCTCCGAGAAAATTCTGGAAACGATGATTGAATTGTAAACCACCTTGTAAAGTCGTATTATCCGAAAAGCCATAGGGTGGTTGATGCAAATGAGCCGTAATATCTTTCTCCTCATCCGGAAAAATGCCCGTATAATGATCCCGATCCGTATGTTGACCGGCGAGATACGCGATGAAGGAAGAATGATCCTGGTTGAAATTCAGCTGATAATCCAGGCTGCCGATGAGTACCTCGTGGGTGCGTTCTTCTGATTGTTGCGACAAGTGAGCCGGGCCTTCGATCATCTCTCCGCCGTAGCGATATTCATGCAGACTACTGAGGCTAAATTCCAGCTTTTGGTTATCGGTAGGTTGGATAAACAAGTTAGCGCCAAACGAGTTATTGCGCAGCTCAGGAAGTTCGGAAAAATTATCGCCATTATGATCATAGGTCTCCCGACGACGATTATTAATAAAGATTGAAGCCCCCGCATTCGCTTTTGGTGCAAGTATCGTTGCATTTCCGCTGAGGATGTGATCCGTAGCAGCACCGTTGATGTCTTGGAAGGTATAGCCAAAATCATATACATTTTTACTGGGAATTTTGGTAATGACGTTCACCGTACCACCGATCGCCGAGGACCCATATAAAGCAGATCCACCCCCTCGGACGACTTCCACCCGTTCGATCATATTGGTAGGAATTTGCTCCATGCCGTAGAGTCCCGTCAAAGGGGAGAAAACAGGTCTGCCATTGATGAGGATTTGCGAATAGCCACCACCCAGGCCATTCATGCGCAGCTGAGTATAATTACAAGTTTGGCAATCCGTCTCTACCCGCAGCCCCGGTTGAAATTTGAGTCCTTCCGACAAATTACAAGCTTGCACATTACTTAAAGTCGACCCCTCTAACACATTGACCACCACAGGAGAACTAGTCTGTCGCTTAAACGTTTTTGTACCCGTGACAACGACCCGATCCAGTGCCATGGTAGAAGGCTGTAAGTCTATATCCAGCTGAGGGTGTTGGTTAAAAACACTCAGCACCACCTGCTCCCGAACTGGTTCAAACCCCAGATAAGAAGCCGTAATGGTCCAATCGCCGAAGGGTATATCCTTTATCAGATATTGACCTTGGTCATCACTAACGGCGCCCAGGGTTGTTCCTTCAATCCGGATATTAACAAATTCCAGCGGCCGGCCTTCAGCAGTAACCTTTCCGGATAATACAGCCGTAGTCTGACTATAGCCGACCTGAGCAAGAAAAAGACAAAGCAGGAGGTAGGTAATTCTTTGCATAACTGTAAAAGTTTTTTAGACACTACAAAGATATATTTTTAGATTGGC
>CBDUIU010000404.1:0-4786 GCA_965367335.1 uncultured Saprospiraceae bacterium | reverse complement strand
GCAAACTTAGAAGCTAGATAGGGATCAATATACTTTAATTTACCAATGCTGGTAGTAGACTCTGCATGGCTAGCAATAACATCCAAATTCTTTTGAACCCAGATGACAAAATCTCTTGCTCCACGGGCATTTTCAAAAACGAAAACGGGAGCACGCTGCATGGCATCATACTGAACAGTGCAGGTAACTCCACCGCTCATGTTAATGAGCTTTATGCCGCGATTATATGAGGCCACAAGAGTACCTTCGGCTGTGGCCATGGGAATGAGAAATTCACCCTTGGCGTGTTCCCCATTAACAAGTAGAGGGCCTGCTAAGCCAAGAGGGACCTGTGCTACTCCAATGAAGTTTTCACAATTGCCAGCGGTGATGTGTGGGTCAAATGAATAGCTGCGGATGTGCTCCAGTTTTTTCCCGGTATACTTTTCTAAAAAATGTTGACGACCTTTAATTGCACGATCGCTATAATCGTCATCTTTATCACGAGGAATTTTGATTTCATCTTCCTTTTTTTCTGTAATTGATCCGTCTACTTTTAATTTTAATTTACCAAAAGGATTAACTCTGAAATGAACCTCTATGCGGTGTTTACCGGTTGGCAAATGATCGATCTCGCAGAGAACTTCGAAATTTTGGCGAAGTGGGAAATCAACAGGATTGCTTTCTGAGATACTCGTGGGTTCAATAATAACCCCTTCTCCAAGATCCAATCGGATTTGTTCTAATGGAACTTCCAGGTCGTTCAGTTTTATTTTATTGACCTCCAGTATCTTTGCATCGCTCAAGCGGTTTTTGATAGCGAATTTAACACCTCCATTGTGATTTTCAAGGCTGCCGAAAGTGTATAATTGTTTTAGGATTAGGCTAGGTACAATCATGTGTAAAAATTAAATTTTTTTATTGAATTATTACTTAAGTGCCTAAGCTATATAAAAAAAACGAGTACACCAACTCTTCGGTGGTGTACTCGTTTTGGATACTGCTAGTGCCTATAAAAGCAATGCTTTTTCAGGTTACTTAGCAGTGGCAGTTTTTCTCCTACGGGTTGTTGTCTTTTTCTTTGGTGCAGGTTTTTCTAAACCGTCCAATTCCTTAGACAACAGGCCTACTTTGATTTCCAGAGATTTAATGCGTTTCTCCAGGCGATTGATACCTTCTGCAGTTGGCAGGTTCAATTTGGCCATGGTGATACCAACGGCATTAGTCATGATGGCTTCGAATTCTTCGCGTTTTTCAGCGAGATTGTCTTCCAGATTAGAGACGACTTTTGCGCCTTCTGCTTCGGAGATTTTGCCCTTTTTGACTAAATCATCCATCCCTTTCTTCAAAGATTCGGTAGTGTTAGAAACAAAGCCGATACCTGTGTAGAATACTTTTTTAAATAGGTCTTCCATTACAAAATTATTTTTGGTTAAGTAGTGATATTACTAGTGCACAAAGAATTATCTTTTGTACACCGCAAAGATAAATCGAAAAATATTAAGATGCCAACATGATTTTGAGTTTTTAAAGAAATGGTAATAAATAGATTTAAATAATTATTTAACATAAAATATAGATAAATAATTTCATTTTTATAAAATTTATAATGAATTCATTGAAAATATGAAAAAGTCAAGTTAAGAAATAAAATTTGTTTTACAGCCAGGTGGTAGTTTTTGCGCATAAATGATTGATTATCAACTTTTTGCGAAAAGGAAAAAACAATTATTTTTTTTTGGACATTTAGATGTGAATTGAGAGAATTAAAAAGGGTGACACTATTATGATAATGTCACCCTTTTTGGCTGTTTTTTATGCAAAAAATAATCACTGAATTTGTAGAAAACTATCTGATCGTAGTTTAAGCGAAGTGTCCGGGGATCGGATTGGATGGTTTATCAATAATTCAAGTGGTCGCATTAATGATGAGTCAAATGCAATGAGATTCCCCGTGTCTAAAGTCGTAGCCAATGAATGGGGTGTTCCGGATATACTCAGAGACATATTTGTACGGCTAATGGATTTTTCTGAATGAAGAGAAGCATCCAAATTAGAAACAGGTAATACCCGTGCAACTGTGTCTGACCAATCCGGGACAACTACCGGAGCTGGGATCATTTTATACACGGTATCTGTCAAATAGACATAAACCGTCGGAGCTTGTGATTCTTCGCGTCCCCATCCTAATAAGGCTAAAAAGAACAAAGCAGCTACACTGGCAGCCGCCTGCCATACTGGAAGGCGGTGATTCAATAACTGACCAACTAAAGGACGAAGGCCGTTATCCTTACGACGACTCCGAACCGCCTTTCTGAGTTGTATGCTCATTGGTGGTGCAAACATCGGCTGATCGGACCGAAAGCTCTCTTTCGTCTGTTCAATTAAGTTCGTATAATTTTCTTCCCTCATCATAATACTATTGATTGCGATGGCTGTCCTCCAGCACATCGGTAAAATTTGGATTAAAAATTTGTAATAAATCGCTGAGCCGTTTGAGCGCATAGTGAATTCGCGACTTGACCGTTCCTTCAGGACAATCAACAATTTCACTGATCTCTTTAATAGATAACTCTTCCTGGAATCTTAATACAAAGCACTGCTGGTGACTTGGGCTTAATACTTCTAAGGCTTCCTTGAGTTTTTTTTCGAAAAGAGTGTGATCAATCGCTTGGTCAAAAAGCTGAGCTCCGTCAAGGGACATATGAGAAGACCAGTAATCGGATTGGCTTACATCGATGCCGGTGATTTCTTTACAGCGGCCCAAGCGTCGATATTCATTTTTACACATATTTCCGGCAATTGTATATAACCAGGTAGATAGCTTCCGGTCTTTATCAAATAACTCTCCTTTTTCCAGGACCTTCAAAAACAATTGTTGCGTAAAATCAGCAGCTTTATTCTCATTGCGATTTAGCATGCGGTAGAAATATCGATGCATCCGGCCGGCGTACCGATGATACAATTGTTCGAAAGCCTGCTCATTGCCTTTGAGGCTGAGCTGGAACAACTTTTCATCAGAGAATTCGCTTATTTTTTTTCGTAGAAACAAACTGCAGCTTATTTTTTGAGTGGTTATCCTTTTGTTCTAATTGTGTCTAAAGTATATTGTTTTACCCCCGAAAACATAAAACGTTCAAATAAAATGTAAATTTTACAGAAAAATTTTCGAATTTTCCATCGGCAGAGAGGTTGGTATTGGAAATGTTATATGGCGCTAAGCCGCGTTTGTGAAATCTTATACGTTGTATTGATGCTATTCATTTCTTAAAAAGATATTGTAGTTCTTCTATGATTGCACAGAATCTAGAAGATTTATCCCACATCATATCACATTTTCCCAAGCTAAATAAGAGTTCAATTTTTTAACTCAAAATAAATTAGGATTAGTATGAAGAAACAACTTACCCTCAAAGGGGTATTGCTGGGTGTGCTATTTATGAGTAGCAGCTTAGTAATAGCTCAATTTTCAGTTAATGGTTCGGTAAAGGATGAGTCGAATGAGCCGCTGATCGGTGTGTCGATCTTATTGAAAGGATCCGCCATTGGTACCGTAACAGACTTTGACGGAAACTTCCAATTGGAAGTGCCGGGTGAGTCTGGTGTTCTCGATTTTAGCTACACAGGGTTTAAATCTCAAGCAGTAGAGGTGAGCAAGGACAATTCGTCCGTTAATTTAGTGTTATCCGAGGATATCGCGAACTTAGATGAAGTTGTTGTCACTGGCTTGGCTTCAAACATCAAACGCTCTAATCTCGCTAATGCGATTTCAACCATCTCTTCCAAAGAAATTACCGGAGTTACTACCCAGCAAACAGTTGATGGAGCACTTTATGGTAAGCTAACTGGCGTAAATATCGTTCAAAGTAATGGTGCGCCAGGTGGAGGTATTGCCATGCGTCTGCGTGGAATTTCCTCCTTGTCTGGAAATAATCAGCCTTTGTTTATTATTGATGGTGTTTACTTGAGTAATGCAGAAATTCCCAGCGGAGCTCGCTTTGCTTCTGGTGCCAATACCGGTACAGAAGAAGGAGCTTCCAATCGTATCGCTGATATAAACCCTAGCGATATTGAAAGTATTGAGGTGCTGAAGGGAGCATCTGCCGCAGCCATTTATGGAACAAGGGCTAACGCAGGTGTTGTCATCATTACAACTAAAAAAGGAACTTCCGGCAAAACAGATATTACTCTTGAGCAAGATCTGGGCTTCAATAAGATTCAAAATTTTGTGGGCCGTAGATCGTATACTTCCGAACAAGTAGAAGAAGCGTACAATGCGGATGAGCGGGCATTATACGATATGGCAGTACGTAATGGCACACTGCGGGACTATGAAAAGGAAATCTACGGTGAAACTGGTTTGATTTCGGATACACGCCTGAAAATTTCCGGAGGTAATGACAAAACGCAGTTTTATATTGGAGGTGGATTTCGTGATGAAGATGGTATTATAAAAAATACGGGTTACGATCGTCGTTCCATTCGCGCTAATATCAATCATAAAATCTCTCCAGTAATTGATATTAGTTTTAATACTTCTTACATAAATAGTAGCTCAAGCCGGAGTTTTACGGGTAACGAGAACGAAGGCGGATTGAGTTATGGATACAACTTGGCATTTACACGTGATTGGGTAGATTTATTTCCTAATGAAGATGGAGAATATCCATTGAATCCCAATGCTTCTGGTAATCCTATTTTCGTGAGGGATAATGCATCCAATACGGAAAAAACCAACCGGCTTATCCAGGGAGCAAAATTAAACTGGAAAATTTGGCAACAAGATGAGCAGGTGCTTCGCTTCACC
>CBDUIU010000403.1:0-4789 GCA_965367335.1 uncultured Saprospiraceae bacterium | reverse complement strand
AAAAAACTTAGACTGCATCCAAAAAAGATTGGATGTTCGATCAATTGACAAAACAGGTAGGAGCTTATTTCAGCCGCATAGGGGATCACCGTGCAGACAACGCCTCGTATGAGCTTACCGACAGCTTGAAAGGAGCGTATGCGATGTTCTCACTGAAGTCGCCTTCGCTTATGGCTTTTCGTACCGACTATGAATTACCGACCCGGCAACATAACCTGCGCACAGTCTATGATCTGGAAAAGATTCCGGGAGATACGGCTATGCGTGAAACCATTGATGGGATCAAACCGGAGGAACTGCATGATCTATTCCCGGAATTGACTCAACCCTTGCGGCAGGAAGGCATCTGGGCATCGCGCCAGGTACTGGGCGGATATATCAGTGTCAGTATAGACGGTACCGGATATTACTGCTCCGGCAAGCATTCTTGTCCTCATTGTCTGGTGAAAACCCTCCGCAACGGAGAACAAAGATACTACCATCAGATGCTTGGTGCAGTACAGATGCATCCGGAAGTAAAAACCGTGTTCCCGGTGGGTGGGGAAGCCATTGTACGCCAGGATGGGTGTGAGAAGAATGACTGTGAGCAAAATGCTGCCAAACGGCTTATTCCCAGAGTTTGTGAGCAACTGCCGGATGATCAGCTGCTTTTTGTTCTGGATGGCCTCTATGCCACCGGTCCAATGATCAAACTGATTAAAGCTCAGCAAGCCAGTTATCTGATCGTCATCAAAGAAGGATATGTCTTGCTGCAAGCTGAGCGCCTGGCCAAAGCGGAGGAATTAGAATCATTGACCTGGTCCAACGGCAAAACCAAAAACGTCGCTCGTTTTTACAATGGATTGATCCTTAACGGCCAACACCAGGATATTCAGGTCAATTATGTGGAATACCAGCAAATTGACCTGAAAACCGGTAAGATTACCTATTCCAATAGCTGGATTACCGATATCCCTATCTCAAAGGAGAATGTCCGGGAGTTGATAGCCATAGGGCGTTCCAGATGGAAGATTGAGAATGAAACCTTCAATACACTGAAAAATCAAGGCTATCACCTGGAACATAACTATGGACATGGTAAACAATATCTGGCTACCAACTTTGCCATCCTCACATTCCTGGCTTTTCTGGTTGACCAGATTACACAAGCCCTGGACCATGCTTTTCAACAGGCCTGGGACAAGTGTAAAACCAAAAGCACCTTATGGCGAAGAATCCAGACCGTGTTTGATCTACTACCTGCAATGTCAATGAACGCTATTTATCGGTTTATCGCAAAGGCTCAACCTTTAGACATGCCTTTGCTAGAATAATATTCTAAAGCGAGAATCGCTGTTTAGGGTGAGAACAAAATATTTTTTTTTTAATATTTTGTTTTTTTATGTAACTATTTGTCGGACCATTCGTAAAAAGAAGAGAATGAAGTGGGTGAAAGGAAAGGAAATAAATTTTTAGCTTAAGAATTTGACAAAAAACTTTCCTATTGCTCGAATTATATATATCTTTGTTACCAGCCTTAAAAAAAAGAAACCGGTCAGTATTACTAACCGGTTTTCCAAAAGAGCTTTGAGAGGCTATCTACATACCAAATACAAGGACATCCTTTGATACCCTTATGTCTTTATTGAGGTTTAAGTTTTATCATTGGATCATTATTTTCTCAGGAAATTGCAGACTCACATTGTGAGTCTGCAATTTTTTTTTCCTGTTGTTAGTAGTAGGTCGTCTTATCAGGGAAGTTGCTATTATTCCCGTTCTTTGTCTTTGATGATACAAATATCAGCAAGCAAGGCCAAGATAGGTAGTACATTTTGCTGATTTACTGAATAATAAATCGTAAGGTTGTATATCGTAAGTTGTTGATTTTTAATTTTTTATTGTAATTATAAGATGGGTTTACTGTTGTTTTTTGTATGAATCAATGAATTTTTTTTGAAAAAAAGATTAAAAATTTACCTCTTAATTGATTTTTTAATTTCCAGTTTCTTTCTTTATCAAGATTTAAAATCCCAAACCATCCATCCGGACAAGATAGGGCTCCATAACTATGTGTCTGAAAACCGTATTCTGTACCCAGAAGAGGCAAAAAGATCTATTCCCGGCCGAATCCTAAAATTTAACCCTGTTCTAACGTATAATTTTCTCTCATCCCGTCGTTTTTCCCCGAAGGCTGCCTATTTTTGATCGAAAGAACTTATGTTGCAAGTGGTCATGCCCGTATTTCCTTTGAATCCATTCGACAATTCGCAATCCGCAAGCTGAATTATGAATTTATCTATCCAAATAGCAAAGCGCTATTTATTTGCTAAACGTACTACCAATGCCATCAATATCATTACCGGTATTGCGGTATTCGGAATTGCTGTAGGTACGGCTGCGCTCCTGCTGGTACTTTCGGTATTCAATGGGTTCGAGGATCTGATCACCGGGATGTACAGCAATTTTGATCCGGATGTGAAAGTGGCCCCCCTCCAGGGGAAAACATTTCCCGAGGACAGTATCAAGATCGATGAGCTGAAGCGTATACCCGGAGTGGAATATGTCTCCCGCACCTTAGAAGAGGTAGCTGTATTTAAATACAAAGACAAGGTTGATTTTGGGATCATCAAAGGAGTAGATGATCAGTATGTAGAGGTAGCCAATGTAGATTCGGTGATGCGGGAGGGGAAATTTGCGCTGAAGAATGAAGAGTCGAGTTATGGCGTAATGGGAATTGGCATTCGGAATAAATTATCCGTGGATATTGAGGACCCTTTTTATCGAATTGGCGTATTTATGGCCAAACGCAATCCCAATCCTTTGGATCCGACTCCTTTTCGCACCCAATACCTTTATCCGGTTGGGACTTTTATCGCCCAGCAGGAATTTGATCAGGAATACATTCTCTCTGACCTCGGTTTTGTCCGGGAACTTCTGCAGTTGCGAGACCAGCTGAGTGCTTTGGAAATAAAATTATTGCCGGGCTTTGAAACCCCCGAAACGATTCGGAAGATCCAGGGGGTCATGGGTGAAGAATTTAGTGTGAAAAACCGCTATCAGCAGCAGGAGTCGTTTTTTAAACTCATGAAGATCGAGAAGTGGCTTAGTTACGCCATAGCGGGGCTAATGATGGTAATGATCGCCTGTAACCTGATCGGGGCCCTCTGGATGGCCGTTTTGGAGAAGAAATCCGATATCGTGATCTTAAAATCGATGGGGGCAACGGATAAGTTGGTCCGGAATATTTTTCTTAATCAAGGTTTGTTCCTATCCGTTATCGGATTGCTTATAGGTTTTATTCTGGCTATCAGCATCTATACACTTCAAAAGACGGTGGGTATCATCACCATTCCTGGCAATGCTTCGATAGACAGTTACCCGGTAAGTTTGCGCTTTATGGACTTTATTATCGTTGTCCTCACCGTATTGGGCATCGGCCTCATGGCCAGTATTCCACCGGCACTACAGGCAAAACGGGTAAGTGCGCTGATTCGGGAAGAGTGATATACTCACGAATAATCCTCACCACTTTAATAAGTGGACTAGAGATTCTCAACCTCAATATCAACCTCAAGTAGAAACCTGCAATCTATTGCTTAGGTGTAAAAGTTGTAGTTGATATTGAAGTTGAGAATGTACTTCTTTTCTGCTTACCAGAAGGTTTTATCCATCCTGGTAGACCTACAGAAACTATTTCTCATTACCAAAAGCCTGACGGATAATATCCGCCTGTTCGGCATCGTGTACTTTTTTGAACCCACTGGCCGGAGAAGCACTGGATTTGCGGGATGCAAAGCCCAGATCCTTGTTCAGCCCTACTTCTTCATTGTGCATCATAGAACTGATATACTGCCAGGAACCCATATTGCTGGGTTCTTCCTGTACCCAAATGGGGGCAGCTTCAGGATACTTTTTGAAGATGGCGTTAATTTGCCTTCCGGGTAGCGGATACAACTGTTCTAAACGAACAATAGCTACATCCTGGCGGTCGTGCTCCCGTTTGTGTTGTAGCAGATCGTAATAGATCTTACCCGTGCAGAACAACAATCGTTTCACCTGCTTATTCACCTTTGAACCCATCCCCGGATCATCGATCAATTCGAGGAAGCGGTGGCCGGTTTCAAACTCTTCAATACTGGAAACACATTCAGGGTGGCGCAATAATGATTTGGGAGACATCACTACCAATGGCTTCCGGAAAGGCCGTGCTAGCTGGCGACGGATCAGATGGAAAAAGTTGGCTGGTGTTGTAACATTGGCTACAGTCATATTGAATTCTGCACAGGACTGGAGGAAACGTTCCAGGCGGGCACTGGAGTGCTCTGGGCCCTGGCCCTCATATCCATGTGGCAGCAACATCACCAGACCGCTCATTCTTTGCCACTTACTTTCTCCGGCAGTGATGAACTGGTCGATCATGGTTTGTGCACCATTGGCAAAATCACCGAATTGTGCTTCCCAGATCACGAGGGTTTCCGGAGTAGCCAGTGAATAACCGTACTCAAAACCGAGCACCCCAAATTCAGAGAGAAAGGAATTGAAAATTCGAAATTCTCCCTGCTGCTCAGCGATATGATCCAGGCGGTTGACTGCTTCAAAGGTTTTGGCATCCCGGATCACGGCATGGCGGTGAGAGAAAGTCCCTCGTTTCACATCCTGACCGCTCATCCGGATATGGTGTTTGTCCAGAAGGATAGAACCGTAAGCCAGGAGTTCGGCCATGGCCCAGTCCAGCAGCTTTTCATCCAGCAGCTTTTGTTTTCCTTTATAAAGACGTTTTACCTTGGAGAGTGGCGTGAAACCCTTCGGC
>CBDUIU010000402.1:0-4794 GCA_965367335.1 uncultured Saprospiraceae bacterium | reverse complement strand
CGGATAATTTCACTTACAAAAAAGCGCTCCGGGCGATCAGTCAATTGATCTTTCGGATAATAGGCCGGCCCTTCCGGGGTATATTGAAGTATCAGTTTAAGCAGGGTGTCGGTATTGGTCTTATTTAAAGCGGAGATGGGAATGGTTTCAGCAAAGTTAATCCGATTGTTCCAGAGCTGGATCATGGCAACGATCTCTTCAGGGCTTGCCGTATCCGTTTTATTAATTACCAAAAATAAAGGTGACTCCAGCTTTTGTAAGGAATGGATCAAAGGGTCGTCCTCTTCGTATTTTTCACCATGCTCAGTGAGGAATAGCATAACGTCGGCATCATCAAAAGTAGTTTTGACAAAACGGTTCATCGCTTCATGCATCTTGTAAGCTGGATCGCGAACCACGCCGGGTGTATCTGAAAATATCAACTGATAGTTTTCGTCGTTCATAATCCCAATGATCCGGTGTCGTGTCGTTTGTGGTTTATGAGTAATGATCGACATCCGTTCACCAACCAGCGTGTTCATGAGGGTTGATTTCCCGACGTTGGGCCGACCGATAATATTGATAAAACCTGATTTATGCAAAAGCTTGGATTTTTTTGCAAAGGTGGGCATTTAATTCTGATTTGGCAACCAGCTCAATTCCCGATCCCCACAATTCCATTCTCCACCAATAAACTTACCATCTGATACAGTACCTGAGGCTTTTTGCCTCTCCATTCCAACTCATTAAACGGTCCACCTAAATGGACCTGATGCTGAATCATGGTCTGTTCCATTTCTTCCCGTACATGATTCAATGTGTTGACGAAACAGATCCAGCCGTTTTCGTCTATTACTTCTTCTTTCCATTCTTCGTAATAACAATCATCTGAGCCATGGAAGTTGAGTACATTTTCACAGACGATAATATACTTATGAATATCATACTGAGTCAGGTGATCTATGATTTCACGCTTGAGAAACATGATGTCATTTGCCAGGCAGTCATTCCACTCTCCGATCAGCTCGATGATAGCATAATGCTCTTCATAATCTACAAAAAGTAATTTCATATACAAGGTGGCAGAACCAAACTCGTCCCATTGTGGGTGAATATAATAATTGTAAATCTTATTAGTAAAAGTGAATTCACTGTAGACACGACCATAGAAAGGTGATTGCTCATCCTCAGCAGCAATGTATTCATCCCGCCAGCGAAAATAGGGTTCTATGTCATGCATAGGTTAAGAATATTTTTTGCAAGGTAGTATAATCAAGAATATAGTGCAAGGTAGTTGGAGTAGTAAAACATTTGTCCGGATAAAAAAGATTATAAAAAAATCTAATTTGAAAAGAAGATTAATTACCTTTACTTTGAATCACTATTCATGAACATCTGATATCGTTTGATAGTTGAGAATAAGCCCAATTCAAATGTTAATTATTTTAATAATTGCTTGAGGGAAAGCGCCATTTTTATTCGACATCTATTACAAACGAATCTGTCAAAATTATTCACGCTTTGTCATCAGTCGCTAAAATTGTCTTCACCGGACCGGAATCATCTGGAAAAACTACGCTGGCTCAGCATTTGTCAAAAGAATTGAACTATCCCTGGGTATCTGAGTATGCCCGAAATTTTCTCACTCACCTGAATCGTTCTTATACTGAAGCAGATCTGCTGGATATTGCTCGTGGCCAAATCGCTGCCGAAGATGCTGCACTCGCTCAGTCTCCCCAATTATTGCTTTGTGATACGGATCTACTCACGATCAAGATCTGGTCAGAAGTCAAGTATGGCCATTGTCATCCCTGGATCGAGCAACAAGTTCGAGAACGTCCTTACCAACACTATTTACTTTGTGCACCTGATCTGCCATGGGAGCCGGATCCGTTGCGTGAGCATCCACAGGATAGGCGAACCTTGTTTGTTCGTTATGTAAGTACATTGTGCCAATTGAAAAAACCGTTTACAGTAGTGGCGGGAAAAGCGGATCAACGCAGGGCAACGGCACATGCCGTGATTAAAGATGTTTTGGATCGTCAATTGGTGAAGGTTTAAGTCTGTTTGGCTAATAAGAATTTATTTCCCTCTTCTCTTGCTGTTTGTTTGATACTGAAGTTTTTATTAATTTCGGTCAGCTAACCGTGTTTGTCAGTTTTATAAATAACAGGAAAATTGATTTAAAAAAGTAATTTCCTGCCCACGTATAAACATAACAAACGCTTAGTTCTCCAATGCTATTAATAAAAATGACAATTATGAAATGGATCGAAAGAGTTAAAGAACATTATAAGCAAGCCGCTAAGCAACATCGTAAGGCTAAAAAAGCTTACCTGAAAGCGAAAGCTAAAGGAGTGAAAAGTAGCCGAATGATTCAGCTTTGGAAAGAATGGCAGCAAGCGAAATATCAGAAAAAAGCGGGAAAAGAAATGGTAAAGTGGTTGATGGACGAAGTAATCGCTAAAAAGAACAAGACTAAGTCAAGTAAACCTTCAAAGTCGAAATTAAAAGCAATAAAAAAACGAAAAAATTCTTCACGACCCAAAAGTGAATTTCAGGTGATCGGTGAATCGGAAGTGCCCGCTAAGTTGTCGAGGCAATCGACACCCCCCGTTCCGGAAAAACAGACTACCCCGCCAACTCCAGTTCCCTCTAATGGACTTTCGGCTTCTAAAACTTCACTGCCTAAACACCAGTCTGTTAATCGACCTGATAACTTCAAAAGAATTGAAGGGATTGGACCTAAGATACAACATCTCCTCCATGAAGCAGGAATCTATACTTTTCAAGAACTCGCAGCTACCCGGGTAGCTAAGCTCCGCAAAATCCTGGCAGAAGCAGGACCGCGATTTCGTATGCATAATCCCGGATCCTGGTCTCGTCAAGCCCGGTTAGCGGCGCAGGAAAAATGGCAAGAACTGAAAACCCTGCAGGAAAAATTGAAAAACGGAAAATAAGTCGTCTGTTTTACGGGGCATTAAAATTGTTTTTGTACGGTAGTCACAAGTTTGTCCTTTGTGATTGTTTAATGCGATGATTTATTCTGCCTGGCCTCTCAGCGTTCACAACCATTTACTTTTATTTGTTTTGCTAAACGCTAACTTGTTCCTGGCAAAAGGCATTTAAAAATAATCCCTATATTTGCGCCGCTCTTGGGGTGTCGGAAGAAGCTTTGAAATATTGCTTTCGACTGAGATCATACCCATCGAACCTGTCCGGGTTATGCCGGAAAGGGATAGAGTTACGCTGACAAATGTGTTTGCGTGATCCAGGGTTGTGAAATGGTTAGGCTGACGTACCCCGCGTTCGGCTTTTGTTTCACTCTTTTTTATAGTTAACATGCTTAGAATTACACTACTTTTGGTAAGCTCCCTGCTTGCCTTTTCCCTTAACGCCCAGGGATCCCTTTTCGGGACGATTACTGATGAACAGGGCGAACCACTTCCGGAGGCTGCCGTTCTCCTTAAAAACACCGGCGATGGAATTATCACTGACTCAGATGGCTTTTTCAACTTTGGCCGCCGTTCTCCGGGTAACTATACGCTACAGGTGACCTACCTGGGGTATCAGACTTGGGAGGAAATAATTACAGTGCAAGGATCTACAGACATTCAAGTTGTACTTAAACCAACTAGCTATGGCATTGACCAAGTGGAAGTATGGGGTACCTGGGCTGCGGAGGAAACTCCTGTGGCGCAGAGTAAAGTGACCAAGGAAGAATTAGCCCAGCAAAACTTAGGACAGGATTTACCTTACCTGTTGCGTTGGTCTCCTTCCGTAGTTGTGACTTCTGATGCCGGAGCTGGGGTAGGGTATACCGGTATTCGCGTGCGGGGAAGCGATGCGACCCGAACGAATGTTACCATCAATGGAATTCCAATTAATGATAGTGAATCCCAGGGTGTCTTCTGGGTCAATATGCCGGACTTTGCCAGCTCAGTGGAAAATGTCCAAATCCAACGAGGAGTGGGCACTTCTACCAACGGAGCCGGTGCTTTTGGTGCTACGGTAAATCTAAGTACGATCCGCCAAAACAGCGATCCTTATTTTACCCTGGATAACTCCTTCGGGTCTTTTAATACCCGGAAGCATACACTTCGTTTTGGAACAGGTTTACTCAACAATCAATTTACACTGGATGGTCGCTTGTCCAGCGTTAGCTCTGAAGGTTATATTGATCGAGGGAGTGCAGACCTGACATCCTGGTATTTAGCGGGCGGCTGGTATCTGGATAATACAGTGATCAAGGCGATTGCTTTTTCCGGAAAAGAAAAGACGTATCAGTCCTGGTACGGTGTCCCGGAGGCACGGTTTAAGAATGATGAGTCCGCTTTACGTACCCATTTTCAAAATAATCAGGGCTCTATCTATCTCAACCGGGAAGACTCGTTGAATTTGTTTAACTCAGGTCGTAATTATAATTATTATCGCTATGATAACCAGGTTGATGATTACCAACAGGACCATTATCAACTCCACCTAACTCAACAAATTGCCAATAATTTTCAATTGAAATCTGCCTTGCACTATACCAGGGGAGAAGGGTTCTTTGAAGAATACAAAACCGACGATCGCTTTTCCAGTTATGGCTTGCCAAATTTGGAGATTGGTGATGAGACGATTAGCTCCGGGGATTTTATTCGCCGGCGTTGGTTGGATAATGATTATTACGGAGGCTTGGCCCAACTACAATACGGCGACGAAGTGTTGGAAGCTACCTTTGGTGCTGCTTATCACCACTATGAAGGCGACCATTTTGGGGAGATTATCTGGGCGGAATTTGCCGGGGATACAGATATCCGGCAACGCTAT
>CBDUIU010000401.1:0-4805 GCA_965367335.1 uncultured Saprospiraceae bacterium | reverse complement strand
AGGGTGTCTGAAAACGGCAGGTTGATGGCACCCGGAATATGTCCGGCTACCGGATCTATAGGCTCCTCTTCACCTCTGTACCGAGCAGCTGCTCTGGAATCAATCAAAGGAATTTCATCGGCATTTCCAGCGGTAATGACATCCTCGATATCTACAATCCATGCTAACTGTGGTCTGGTCTTGAAGTCTCGTGGAACTGCAAAATCTACCGCAGTGCTCAATTCGCCACCTGCTTTTTCCCAAGCCGAGAACCCACCGTCTAAAACTGCTACCGCTTCGTGCCCCAGCCATCGCATCAGCCACCACAGTCGAGCCGCTATACCTCCATGCCCATGATCGTAAGCAATAACCTGGGTGTCTTCACCAATCCCCCAATGGCCACAACGTTCAGCAAACTCAGTCGGGTCGGGTAGCGGGTGCCTGCCGGTCTTTCCGGGAATCATCTCCCCGGAAAGATCTTCATCCAGGTGAGCATAAAAAGCTCCAGGGATATGGCCCTTTTCGTACTGAAGGCGGCCTTCATTCGTATCTGACAGGGAAAACCGACAGTCAATGATTACGACGTCAAGTTGACCAATCAGGTTTTTAAGTGCTTCAACGGAGATGAGGGTGGTGAACATGGATCAGGTTTTTTAAGTCAAAAAAGATAGTTTCAGATTATGAGCTTTTTGATCGCTTTCGGTGGTTATGCCAATGAAAAGCCAAACAGAGGGCAGCCAAAAACAAACCTAAGAATTCTCTTACCAATTCAATGTATAAAGATTCAGCTTTCATACTGCCGGTAATAGAGGGCATCCCGTCTTTTAGCCATTGAATAAAATCGGGAAGGTAAAAAGCCATTGAGATCACACAAATCAATAAGCCCCCAATGATTAGTAGTGGCTGATATTTACCGTAGATAGCTGCACCACTAATTACGGCAATAAACCCATATAACGCAACCCAAAGCCATGGATCAGGATCATTAAACTGTACAATAGCAAATAGAAAAAATAAGATTGTGAGTATAATGTTCGTGATTTTCATGAGTACCCGATTAAAAGACAATGCGATAACTTAAGTTAGGAATTAATCCTAATTGTTTCTCCTCCACGATCTTATCCAAAAATGGATCGTAATAAGCATATGCCTGATTTTGCCGATTCAATACATTTTGGATATCAAAGGAAAAAAGACTGGTGAATCGCTGGTGATTATTTTTTAGGTAAACCCTTAAGTCTAATCGATGATAAGCCGTCTGCTGTTCGGAAAAGCCAGTGCCTTCATCAAAAATAGTATAGCCTGCAGCCCGAGAAGCTATCAGGTCAATAGGCATTTCCCGGTAACCTCCTCGTAAGGAGAAACGAGTGTTGATCCCAAGTGTTTTTGCACGTCCCTTCTTAATCCAGGACCATTCCCTACCTCCCGTTAAATTCAAAATAAAATTTCCATTAAAACGACTGTCTCGTTTCTCACCTAAGGCATCCGTATAAGTAGCTTGATACAAAGTAGCATTCAGCAGAAAGAAAAAATCTTGTAAAAGCAATTGATCATAACTGAGCTCCAGGCCATAATTATCTCCCGTTCCGTCATTTCGAAGGAGTCGATAATTGTTTTGAAAGGCTTCTAAAAGATTGATAGCGGAAAAAGTTGTACCACCTGAAATATCGACAGGTACATCGTAGTGATGTTGGTAAAAGGCAGTACTGGTTAAATTAGCTGATCTGTTAATAAATGACCAATGGTGTCCCAGAGAAAGATAATGTGATTTATTAAAGCCAAGGTTGCGGTTTACTTTAGGTTCCGGTTGCGTAAGGCTTTGAGTGTAAAGTAACTCGGGTAGGGCTTGTTGGCTATTGTGGCTATAAGCAAAGGTCCATAAGTGAGAATCGCCGGGATGAAAATTAAATTCAACGGAGGGGTCGGTAGATTGATGGCCTTGATTACCTTCATAATTGTATCGAATGCCAGCTTTGACCTGCCATAAAGAAGTTGGAGACCAACTCCAGTTGGCATAAGGCTGAAATAACCAATGTTCTGATGAGCCGTCAAAATAGGCAGGATTTCCTGCGGTAACATTGTAATTGCTAAACACTTCGTCGGTACCTCGTTTCAGTTGCATCCCTATCTGAAAACGATGTTTAGGGTTTATTTTTTTTGAAAAAACAGAGTGTAGTACATGTTTTGATTGCTGTATCAAGTCTTCGTCTTCGTTAATAACATTAAAGTTACTGTTTAACAGATTTGATGCTCTTTCCGTTTTCAAAGCTGAAATGACCAGGCTGTGTTTCAAAACCGCACTTGGGAAAGCATGGGTGTAGCTCAAGCCCACGGCTCCCATCTTGTTTTCATATTTAATGTCTTGCTGGTCTTTAAACTCGGTCCAGGCCGCAGTATCTCTTTCTGACAAAAAATCATTAGAACTAATTCCGCCTAAACCAAAAACACTGATTTGATTATTCTTTTGTAAAGGGAAATGGAGATGAAAGGCGAGGTCTTGAAATCGAATTTCTTCTCCACCAAAATCAACTCCTAAATCCGCGAGTAAGCCGGTAAAAGAGTAGCGGTAATTGACTAAGAAAGTGGAGGGGTGATCCAAATCCTTTGTAATTGGACCCTCCGCAGCCAGGTCGAAACCCAAAAGACTAGCTTGTGCAGTGTATTGGTGTTTTATGGCATTGCCATTCCTTAAATGCATATCGAGCACTCCGGACGTAGTATTGCCAAAAGGGCTAGGGAAAGGGCCAGCTAAAAAATTAGAAGTGCTAAGTAATTGCCCGCTGAGTATATTAACTCCTCCGGCATTGCGTGAAGCACGATCACTGAAAGTGCCCGCATTGCTAAGATGATTAGGGCTGACAATCTCAGCATCTTCCAATCTCCAACTTAATCCATTGGGGGAGTTGCCCCGCACAACCAATGTGTTATTTTGGTCATTATTGTTAGCGACACCTGGTAAGGCATGGATCAAACGAACGGGGTCATCAAAGTTTGCGGGAAAGCGGCGCGTTTCTTCCACGGTTAATACGTAGCTACCCAGGTTACTTAGGGGAGTCACTCCGGCTCTCCCAGCTGTCAATTCGAGCATAGAAAGTGTTGTAGCACTTTCCTTTAATCCGATGCTCAGGTAGCTACTTTTTCCAGATTCTATCAATACTACGAATTCTTTACGGGTATATCCAATATACGATATACTCAACAAATAACGCCCGGTAGGAATATCCTCAAAATAAAATCGTCCTTTCTCATTACTTATAGCGCCACTGATAATGGCGGTATCCTTTTTCAACAATAAAGTTGCACCGACCAAATCATGGTCATTGTCCTGATCTATTACTTTTCCAGATAAAGTGCCTACTGGTAATTGAGCGAACAAGAGATTAATGGAACAAGAAAGGATAACAGTAGTAAAGAGTTGAAGGCAATAATTAGATAAGTTCAAATTGGAGAGGTTTTAAAGTCAAAGACCCATTAATCTTCTATTCAGCTTTGTATCTGATTGTCCTCCTGCAAAGTCGTCAAAGGCTTTTTCGGTTACTTCAATGATGTGTTTTTGGATGAAAGGGGCACCTTCTGTAGCTCCTTGTTCAGGAGATTTAATACAACACTCCCATTCCATCACCGCCCAACCATCAAAACCATACTGTGATAATTTACTGAAGATACTTTTAAAATCTACTTGTCCGTCACCCAGCGAGCGAAAGCGCCCGGGGCGATCCACCCAGCTCTGATACCCTCCGTAGACACCCGATCGGCCCGTCGGATTGAACTCTGCATCCTTTACATGAAACATCCTAATTCGGTCGTGATAAATATCAATGAATTGGAGGTAGTCCAGGCATTGCAGTACATAGTGGCTGGGGTCATAAAGTATATTACAACGATCATGATTATTTGTTGCTTCTAAAAAGCGTTCAAAGGTTACCCCATCATGAATATCTTCGCTGGGATGAATTTCGTAACATACATCCACTCCAGCCTTATCAAAAGCATTGAGAATAGGAACCCAGCGTTTGGCCAGTTCCTTAAAAGCATCTTCTACCAGGCCTTGTGGTCGTTGCGGCCAGGGATAGACCGTCTGCCAGATCAAAGCGCCGGAAAAAGTAGCATGTGCCTTGAGGCCTAAGTTATAACTGGCTTTAGCTGCGTATTTGAGTTGTTGGACAGCCCATTTAGTCCGGGCCTTTGGGTTATTCTTTACTTCCTTCGGCGCAAAATTGTCAAATAAAAGGTCATAAGCAGGATGGACCGCAACCAATTGTCCTTGTAAATGAGTAGACAGCTCAGTGATTTCTAACCCATGCGAAGCTACTTTTCCTTTTAGCTCCTCACAATAGGTTTTGCTGGAAGCAGCTTTTTTTAGATCGATTAGCTGAGATTCCCAGGTGGGGATTTGAATACCTTTATAACCGAGACCGGCGGCCCAGGCACACATGTTATCCAAGGTGTCGTAGGGGGCCTCTGTTCCAGTAAATTGGGCGAGAAAAATTGCAGGACCTTTTATGGTGTTCATGATTTTTGCTTTTAAAAATTTGTCCATTTCTGCTTACGCTTACTTGAAGCAACAACTCTTTCAATAAAATGCATACCCCGGACACCGTCTTCAATGGTTGGAAAGTCGAGGTATAGCGGTTTAGGTTTTTTACCAGAAAGATGTGCCCTTAGGGCAAGCGCAAAGTTTTTATAAATATTAGCAAAAGCTTCTAAATAACCTTCCGGGTGACCTGCAGGAATTCGGGTTGCATGCTGGGTTTCCGGATACAACTTACCTACGCCGGTACGAAGCACCTCCATTGGTTTGCCCAACCATTTAACCCAAAGGTTAT
>CBDUIU010000400.1:0-4814 GCA_965367335.1 uncultured Saprospiraceae bacterium | reverse complement strand
ATTCGGGAAAAAACCATGGCTAAAAAAGTAGTAGACCTTAAAGGTGAGGGTGTCTACTGGGTAGGTAAATTCATGTATCGCCGGGTCATTATTGATAAAGCGGACGACAATGTAGATGATGACGAGGAAGAGGAGGATGAAGAAGACGATATCCTGGAGTATTTTATGATAGAAACGGTTTTACACGATGTTTCCAAAGACTTACAAGAGAAAAAGGAAACGTTAGTCTGGCGGGGGCAAGTGGAGATAAAAAAGGATTCAACTACCAAGGTAGCTGCGCAAAACTATGCAGATAGTTTGGCGGTACAGCTAGTTGAAATAGATGCCGTCGTTAAGGAATAGAAAAAGCATTTCTTGCCCCGACAGGGAAAAAAGGAATAGTTCGAATCACCAGACTTACTTAGTTGTTTCGCCGCCCATTGCCGTAAACACACTGTCGATGGGTTCCCATAGTTCAATCTTGTTGCCTTCGATATCCATGATGTGGACAAATTTACCATAGTCATAGGCAGTAATTTCATCGACAACCGTTACACCGCTTGCCTTGAGTTTCCCAACCAGCCCTTCTATATTTTGCACCCGATAATTAATCATAAATTCCTTTTCAGAGGGGTCAAAATAATCAGTGTCTTCCGCAAAGGGACTCCATTGGAGATAATTGATCTCGGCTGGCCGGTGGGCATTTCGAAATTCAAAGCTTGAACCATATTCATTAACGGCTAGTCCTAGGTGGTGGTGATACCATTCCCGGGTGACTTTTGGGTTTTTGGAGCGGAAAAAAATACCGCCAATACCAGTTACTTTAGGCGTGTCCTTATTCATGTTTTTTATTTTTAAAAAAATGTAAATTATTAGGTGCTGGATTTTTTGGGAAGGAGCTTAATCTACTCAGTGGAATAGGAATGTCCTCTATAGGTGCTCCGTTTTCAAAACAGGTTTTTTTCTTAAGATAAAGGCTGAGATTAGAGAGACGATCAAGCCTACGGGAAAGATTTCCAGGAAAGTAATACCGATTTTCACAATCGGATTTTTATAGAGTTCTCTGTAATAATCCATCTCTTCAATTTTTGCTTTGACTTGTGCTTCGGATAAATCACTTGCTTGTAATTGTTCAACGGTTTGTTGGTAGTACACTGCCATAAAATCTTTAGCGATGGTATTCGAGATAATCATCCAGGCCAGGATATAAATAACGGAGGCGACCATCGTGATGCCCAGGCCAATTTTAAAAGCCTGGCCAAAGCTAATCGTTCCACCGAGGTGTTTATCGCGATGAGATTTAGTGGCAAAGAAAATGGTTGAGAAAGCCAGGATCATGGAGGTATAACCGAGTAGCTCACCTAACTTAGTATCCAAAGCGGATCCGCTGAAGGCGAAGAGCAACATAGCGGCAACAATTAATCCGGCAATCAGTCCATAAGTAAGTATTAATTTTTTCATGGTTCAGGTAATTTTTTTAACGCTGTAAAGCTACAACGTGATTTGGAAAATAGTTTTGGCTGTGGGGAAATTGTCTTGATCGATCAGTAAGTTAACAGCCTTGAGGACTTTCCAAAGGTGCGCTAAAGTGGTGAGCTGGTCATCATACTTTCGTATTGAATTTGCATAAATCCGTGTTTCATACTTTCGTATGAACAATGAAATTGCTAGATCAATTGTAGGGACTGTGCTTTATGAACGGCTTGTGTACGGTTGCGTACATCCAATTTAGCGTATAAGTTAGAGGTGTGTGTTTTGATGGTGGGAAGGGCTAAGAAAAGTTGGTCGGCTATTTCCTGGTTGGTGTGGCCTTTGGCGATTAATTGCAGGATCTCGTATTCCCGCTCATTGAGTTTTAAGGCTTGGATTTTTTCTTGATCGATCTGCTGGTTTTTATCAGGAAGATTACTTTTGGGTTTTAATAAGTTCATTCCCATCCAGATTCCAATTATGGTGAAAATGGTAGCGACGATGGATGTGTAGATGTCGGTGTTTAGTCGGCCGATCAGGTAGCGATATTCGAAAAATTGCAGCAAGATGGCCAGGATAGCAAGGAGTACACCAAAGAGGAGAATAGTGAGGTAAGCTTTTTTCACGGCCGTTATAAGTGAAATTGTAGAAATAGTGTCTTGTTGCTAATATAAGAAATCCTTTTTAAAATTGGACTACAGTTGTTTTTAAGACTCGCACGGCGAACGGGTTTGATTAGGTCTCGCACGGCGGCACAACGGGCACAGCGTTTTGTTGGTTAATTCTCGCACGGCGGTACAACGGGCACAGCGTTTTGTTGGTTAATTCTCGCACGGCAGTACAACGGACACAGCGGGTTTGATTTGGGGCGCACAGCGGCACAGCGAGCACAACGGGTTTGAGGCTTATGAATTTCGGGGTAATTGAAAAGGTGTGAAAATTTAGCTTTTCTTGTGTGGAATGCAGACCAACAGGATATCGGGTAAGAGTTAAAATTGATTAATCTTTATCGGGATTAAGGGTTTTCGGAGAATTTGCGCCTATTTTGAAGCCTTTCTTCATCTAAATTGAATCCAATGAAAAAGGTGTTCTTACTCAATCTAATGGCTATGTTTTCATTGACCGGTTTGACGGCCCAGTCTAAATCACTTGTTAGTAGCTTTACCGCAGGGGAGTTTGCTAAATGTATCACTTTAAGCGAGGATCTGCTAAAAGATAATCCAAACGACGCGCAAGCGCATTTTTATAAAGGAGCAGCTCTGGTTAAACTGAAAAACTATGCACTTGCCGAATCTGCTTTGGAGCAAGCGTTGAAAGCCAACTTCCAGCCGAAAGCGGCGGTGAACGCTAATTTGCTGAAGGCCTATGCTGGACAGCAAAAAACGGATTTGGTTTTGCAACACCTGGAAAAAATGGTGGGCAATGGATTTGCTGTTGTTAGTGTGCTCAATAGCGATGAATTTGCTTATTTGGAAAACCAGGAAACCTTTGCTACCTTAAAGGAGGCAGTGGACAAAAATGCAAATCCATGTAAATACGGCGAGCAATACCAACGCTTGGATTTTTGGATCGGGGAATGGGATGTGTTCGTCAATACCACCAAAATAGCGGATAGCAAAATTACGAAGAGTGTCGGTGCCTGTTCCTTACATGAGGACTATCAGACCCTATCAGGGTTCTCGGGGATGAGCATGAGCTATTATGATCCCGTTGATAGTTTATACAAACAAACTTGGATTGATAAGTTTAATAGTATTATTCAGTTTTGGGAGGTGAAGTCCGAAGCTGGGTTTTTGCAAATGCATGCCAACGGTAGAAATAACAGCTTGGTGCGAATGACCTATCAATACGATGAAGCAAAAGATGAAGTCACCCAAAGTATGGAGAATTCAACCGATAATGGCAAATCCTGGGTGAGTTCCTATGTAGGTGTTTATAAACGTAAAAAGTAGCACATGAATGTTTGGGAGATATTGATCCTGTTTTTTGCTTTTCAAGCTGTATTGATGGGTATCTTTTTCTTTTTTAAGAAAAAACAGGAAGCATATGCTAACAAGATACTTGCTGTTTTTCTGCTTTGTTTTGGGTACTGTATTTTTTATAATACCCTCTTCTGGTCTGGTTTATTATTTACGTCGGAGTTTATACATTTAAATACGACCTACCTAATTCCACAAAGTTTATTAGGTCCGCTGTTTTATCTGTATATCCGTTCGGTAGTGAATAGAGAAAAGATCTCTCTTCGAAGAGATATGTGGCATTTTATTCCTGCAGTTTATATATTAATTACGCTCAGTCCATATTATGGTTTGGCGACCATTGAAAAATTAGCAGTGTATGAGCAGCGAGCATTAGCGGATCATTCTTATGCTTTTAAATATACGGGCGTATCCTTAGCAATTTTGATGCTGGTTTATACGATCTATACGTATTTTCGATACGCTAAAAAATTTGATGAAGATATTGATTTAAAGATCTGGTTGCGAGTAATTTGTCTTGCTTTTCTAGGCTGCGTTATTGCCTATTTGTTGTATTATTTGTTGGCTTACACAGGTGTACTAAAAGTAGAGCAGGACTACCTCATTACTGCGGCCATGGCCATTTGCATTGGTGTGACCGCTTACTTCGGCTTTGTGCAACCAGAAGTTTTTAACGGGAAACCGGTAGACACTGTCATCCCTTTTATTAAATACGAAAAAACGGGATTATCTACGAAAGTTTCCCAATCCATGAAAACAAGACTCTTGCGGATCATGGATGATGAAAAGCCCTACTTGAATAGCGAACTTCGCTTAGACGACCTGGCAGCATCCTTAAATTTGAGCCGGCATCATACCTCACAGGTGATCAATGAACACTTCCAGATGAACTTTTTTGATTTTATCAATAAGTACCGGGTTCAAGCTGCCATTAAATTGTTAGAACGGAACACTGGCCTTTCTAATATCAAGGATATTGCTTACGAAGTGGGCTTTAATAACTATGTGTCTTTCTATAAATCCTTCAAAAAACATGTCGGGCGCCGACCGTCTGCTTATAACACAGAGGAGTCAATGAGTTAATATTTTGTAGCGTAGATTGATTCAAAAATTCATGAAGTGGATAATAAGACGAATGCTATGTTCGATCTCTGGCAGTCCTGGAAACGTTATAGCGTTTTAAATTGAATCGAACTAACACCTATCTATTGAATAATAATAGCAAGCCTCACTCTTTAAAAATTCATTCCTGTATTATTCACGTACACAACCCAATTCAATTAAAGACCGTCAATTTCTGTATTAGAGATTCGATGAAAATCATCCCAAAACAAATTTTCTAAACCAACTTCCTTCCTTAAAACATTCAATGCTATTGCCTTACCC
>CBDUIU010000399.1:0-4828 GCA_965367335.1 uncultured Saprospiraceae bacterium | reverse complement strand
CTGCGGGTTTATGGCTTGATAAGGTATATCCAATAGTCAACCCTAATCAAGTCATGTCAATTGCACAAGATAAAAATGAAAATTTATGGATAGGAACTAATGGAGCCGGAGTTTATAAATTCGATGAAAAAGGTTTTACTCAATATCTTTCAAATGCAGGAATGGCATATGAAGATAGTCTCCATCATAATATTATATTGAGCATAACAGAGGATTTATCAGGAAATCTTTGGTTCACATCTTTGAGTCATGGGGGATTGAGCTTTTTACGAACAAGTTATTGTGATAACGATGGAAATATTTGGATAGGTACACATGGAAATAGAAAGGGAGGATTGGATTTATTTGATGGAATATCGTTTGTTAACTTCAATGAAGAAGATGGACTTTGCTCCAATAATGTTCATAGTATTTATCAAGATGAGAAAGGGAACATATGGCTCGGAAGTGGAATAGGCAACTTGTGTATATATGATGGAAAGTCGTTCAAGGAATTCTCGAATAAACAAGGCGATAAATTTTCATTAATTGAATGCATTATTGGAGATTCTAATGATAATATTTGGTTTGGTGGTCAAAATGGTTTGTGGAAATATGATGGAGAAAATGTGTTCGATATGACACTACATATATCTGAATAAAAGAAAGGCTCTAGCTGACAATGTATATGAAATCTTAGCACCCTGCTGGATGCTACGCTTCATATACTAACAGTGTGGCTAATTTAAAAACCGTCGTTCGAGAATTTTATGACTAAGAAAAGAAAGACCTTAATAATCAGAATCCTATTATTCGTTGGAACGGCAATCTCTTTGTTCTTCGTGCCATGGCTTTTGGTAAAGGCATGGATACTACCTCTACCAAATACTGTTCAGAAACAGTTAGATGAAGCAATAAGTCATGGATTTGACGGAGTAGTTGTTTATATACACCAAACCGGCAAACCACCTCAGTATTATTCCGCAGGCTGGCATAATCGAGAATCAAAAACACCTGCCAAGCCCGATGCCTTATTTAAGATTGCCAGCATTAGCAAGCTATATGATGCTGTGGCAGTTACCAAATTGGTAAGTGATGGACGACTTTCTCTCGATAAAACAATCGCTGATTATTTACCAGAACTCTCGGAAATAATCGAAAACTCAGACAAAGTCACCTTGAGGTTGATGATACAACATAGAAGTGGTATTCCCAATTTTACGGACGCTCCAAATTTTTGGGCAGCTCCAACCGAGACTTTTGAAGAAAGCCTGGCATTGATTCAGGGCAAGCCGGCCAATTTTGAACCCGGTGAAGGCTATGAATATTGCAATACGAATTATCTTATAATCAATAAGATAATGGATGATGAACTAGGTTATGGTAATTTTCAATTCATTCAGGAAGAAATTCTGATACCTCTAAACCTTACCAATACCTTCGCTTCGCTAAGCGAAGTTAATCCAGATGATGTAATGAGTGGCTATCATGTAGGCTACCCTTCTGATTTAAAGATGAACGATTATGGTATGCATGCCACGGCGGAAGATGTGGGAACTTTTCTAAGGGCATTGAACGATGGATCATTGTTCTCATCGGGAGAACAGGAAATATATGCTTCCATATATGAGTATGAACATTCTGGTTGGGTTCCTGGGTACCAGAGTTTTGCAAAATACCATAAAGATATAGATGCTGTTATTGTGGAATTCTACAGCACAACAGACCCTAAACTGTACAATTGGAACTTATCAGAAATAATTAACAATAGAATTGTTAAGATAATTAGAAGGAAAAACTAGCCACAACATTGACTATGCACAATGCGGTAGAAAGTGCAAGTCGTAAGTTCGATGCTTTAGCTACCTTTTATGCCAGACAGGAAGGTGATCTACTTGAAACCCGCACTATGGATAGCCGAGATCATCAAACTGCACAATACCCCCCTATCATTCTTTCCCTACCTGCTACATTATATCTTGAAGGGTAACAGGATTAAAGTCTATGAATTTATTGAACGAACAAAAGAACTGATGAGAACAAGGGTTATGCGCCTATACCTCCCAGAGGGTCGGCACATCGCATATAGAGACGTTAGCCTTCATTATTTGAAAAATCCAAATTTTTCAATAAATATCATACATTTAGAGAAACTAACATCCTATGATAAAATTCTTTAGGAAAATTCGGCAAAATTTAGTTGCTGAGAACAAATTCAGTAAATATTTGATTTATGCAGTTGGTGAAATTATTCTTGTCGTTATAGGTATTCTGATAGCCCTCTCAATAAACAACTGGAACGAAAAAAGAAAGGACAACAACTTAATGACCACATATGCATCCAGACTCATTGATGATTTAGGCCAAGATATTAGCACTATTAAACAAAATAAAACTCGTACGGAGAAAATGCAATCCTTAATTTCAGAATTCACGAAATCACTTGATTCAGAAATGCCGATTCAGGATAAAATCTCTGTAACAGAAGAATATTTCACCGAAGGCTGGTCAACGATAAGTTTCGCTTCTCAAAAAAACACTTATACAGATCTCTCACAGACTGGAAATATGAAGGTTTTTAAAGATACCGACTTAAGAGAACAGATTCTTTCTTATTATTCTCTGGTTGATAAGTACGCAAACAGCTATATAATAAACAAAGATTGGGTTCTGCCAATTGATGTATCTATATCTGAAGAAACTAATGCACTAGAATTTAGTTCGCAGACCAAAGACTTATATAACCTATCAGATAAAAGTAGCGCCATTCTTGAATTAAATTCACATAAAAAACTCCTTAAACGTCACGCCTCAGTTCATTTTTGGATAAATAAAAGTGCAATTTCCCATTTGACTAATTTGCAGAAAACAGCAGAAGAATTAATTTTAGCGTTACAATAGCAAATAACAAAAGGCTATCAACGTATACAAGGATACGTCAAATGGTTAAATGAATTCAGTTTCCCACATTTTAATTACCTTTAAATTAAACCGAAGAATCCGTCGAATCAAAAGACGCACTTTTCATGAACAATACTGTCAGACTGCGCAATAACCCTCCCATTAATTCTTTCCCAAGCTGACCGTTTCGTATCTTAAAGGGTAACCAGAAGCCAGAGATATACAACATAAAGAAGGCATTGATCGTAGCCAGTTATTTTTTACTTCCATGGAGGAAATGGTTTCACGAGATTCGTTTGCGAGAGTGATTGACCTGGTGGTTGATTGCTTCCACTTGAAGATTTTGGATTTAGATAGTCCAAGATACAACTTGATACGCCTGCTAAAAGTAAAAGGACTGGAATGGATCAGAAAAGAGTCCAAAAAGCTCTTTATATTGCTTGAAATAATCTTAATCAAATATGGCCCTTTGTTGACGCTTAAGGGAATAAATAAGGAGAAAAGGAAATCTCTTTCACCAGCTCGTTATTCAGTGCCTCACGGTAGATAATGCGGGTTGTTGCGGAGACTGTCGTTAGTGGCAATTAAAGGAATCTAACATCTACCAGAATAATATAAATTTACTAATATGATAAAAGCACTATTTATTTCGATAACACTTTTAATTTCAACCCAATTAATTGGACAAGATAAACCAACATTTAGAGAGGTCCTGGATGTATCATATTATGTTGACTCAATGAACACGGATGAGTATACTAAATCACGTTGTAAATTAGATATACGTTACCCAGAGAACACCAGAGAATTCAATACAGTTGTTTGGTTTCACGGCGGTGGATTAAAGAATGGGAACAAATATTTTCCTGAGGCATTAATGAATGCTGATTTATGTATTATAAGTGTTAATTATCGTTTATCACCAAAAGTGAGAGCGCCAACTTATATAGAGGATGCAGCAGCAGCCGTCGCTTGGGTATTTAATAATATTGAATCATATGGCGGAAATTCTGATAAAATATTTATTTCTGGACATTCCGCAGGAGGTTATCTTGCCTTAATGCTTGGATTGGACAAACAATGGTTAGATAATTTTAATGTAGATGCTGATGACATTGCAGGCATGATTTCCTTAAGCGGTCAAACAGCTACTCATTTCACTGTAAGAGAAGAAAGAGGTTTGCCTAAGTTTAAGACGATAGTTGACGAATTGGCACCATTACATCGGGTGAGAGAAAAGGCACCCCCTTTAATTTTAATCACAGGAGATAGGAATATTGATTTGGCCGGTAGATATGAAGAAAATCTATATTTAGAAAGGTTAATGAAAACTACAGGACATACCGAAACGCAATTTTACGAAATCCAAGGATTTGGACATAGTGGAATGCATAACCCCGGAATTAAACTTTTAATAAAAGAAGTCGACAGAATTAGTGAAAATATAGATAATAGATAAAAATTGCCAACAAGGTGTATAGCGCATACCCTGCGGGATACGCAACATACACAAAACGGTTCTATAGAATTAAACAATAAAATTGATAATCATATGAGACTATTTTTATTACAACTCACATTAATATTTACGTGCAATCTATTAATTGCCCAAGAGTATACAACAGACTTAAGTTATGTCCCAAACGGCGGATTTAATGAGTCCATTGTAAAAAATGATACTTCTGATTTAGGTGAAGTATTCCAGAAAGTAGTTATCGATGGTTTTGATTCTAGATTTCCGTTTTACCTTATAAAACCAGAGGATAATCCGAAAAATAGATTTGTTATTCTTTTGCATGGGGGAGGAGGTACTAAAGATAGTTGGATGCTTGCCTCGAGTTCCATATCCGCTAAGTATGTGAGACTTAAAGACTCTTTATTATCATTGGGGTATGCAATTGTAATTCCCGAATACAAATACTACGGTGAAAGAAGCTATGAAATTGAT
>CBDUIU010000398.1:0-4847 GCA_965367335.1 uncultured Saprospiraceae bacterium | reverse complement strand
GATTGTTTGGGGCATGGTTTGGATCATTTTGAGTTTAGGTTTGTGTTCTTATGGTTTTACTAAAGCAAAATATGCGATTTCGGAACAAGCGATTACGGAAATGACCGAAGTCCCCAATGCAGAACGACTCCAAGCCATGGTGGGTACTGAATATAAAAGCGACATTGAATTTAAACAAGCCTTGAAAGAGACCTTAGGAGATAGTGATGCAAGAGATCACTCCAGCTTGCTTTTGCAAAAAGCGGCGGATATGCCCGCCATGTTAATCCTCTTTGGAATTTTGAGTTTTATCGCAGCCTTTCATTTTTCAGTCGGGCCGATTATGTGGGTCTTGTTTTCTGAAATATTCCCGATTGCACTTCGGGGAGTCGCTATACCATTCTTTGCCCTAATTACCAGTTTGGTCAGTTATTTAGTTCAGAAGTTTTTTCCCTGGCAATTGGCTACTATGGGTGGCAGTTCCGTCTTCTTATTTTATGCTGTTACCGTTGCCATAGGATTAGTCATTTTGTATCGCTTCTTACCTGAAACCAAAAACATGACGATCGAAGAAATTCAAACGTCTTTGACTAAAGGAAAGTCCTCTTGAGAAGCAATGGATAAAAGTATTTGAAGTGCTTTGCTAAGAAACCTGCCATTATTTTGAAAAATTTGAATTGTGCTATTAAATTTATCCATCCTTTTTGGCTTTCTTTTGCTGCTGATATTTTCCATTTCCAAATGGAAAGTCCATCCCTTCATCGCTTTAATTCTAATTGCCCTGGCTTTAGGCATGTCGTTGGGGATAGGTGGAGAAAAAACCGTTGAAGTACTGTTACAAGGCTTTAGTGAGACCTTGCGTTGGATTGCCATTATAATTATTCTAGGCGCATTCATTGGAGAGGTATTACAAGAAACAGGTGGCGCATTTCGGATTTCCAATAGCATTGTCAAAAGAGTGGGAGAAAAAAAACTACCCTGGGCAATGGGTTTCACGGGCTATCTGGTTTCGATTCCCGTATTTGTAGATGTTGCCTATATATTGTTACAACCGGTAACCGAGTCTTTATCCGTAAAAAGTAAAAAGCCTGTCTTGTATTTAGGGCTGGCCCTAACTGCCGGCCTAACGGTAGCTCATACCTTGATCCCTCCCACCCCGGGTCCGATGGCAGTTGCTGCCTTGTTGGAAGTAGATATGGGCAGGATGTTGTTTCTTAATTTGATCGTTGCCGCTTTCGCTATGACGGGAGGTGTACTATTTGTGATTTATTTTGTAAAAAATACCTGGCTGGAATATGACCATAAATTACAGGAGGAAGCAAAAATAGAAGAGAAAGACTTTTCTGTTCAATTACAATCCGGTAATCTATTTTTTGACGTGCTCCCCATACTAACCCCGATTGTTTTGATCGGCTCCGGTGCTTTTATGGAATTAGACAAAACAAGTTCCCTGGGATCATTTTTCGCTTTTATCTCCTTGCCTTTAGTAGCCGTTTTTATCGGAGCATTCATTGCAATTTTCCAACTCAAATCTGCTGATAAAAAGAGCACCATCAACCGCTTAGTTGAACAGGCTATCCTAAAGTCTGCCTTGGTGATCATGATTACCGGAGCAGGAGGTTCTTTAGGCTTTGTCATTAAACAATCAGGCATTCAAAATGAGATTGTAGAAGTGTTCAGCGCTTTCCCGTTCTTAGGTATTTTACTTCCTTTTATAGTCGCTTCCTTGCTTACCATTTCTACCGGCTCTATCACCGTATCCTTGGTTGGAACTGCTTCAATGCTGGGCCCTATGGTGGATAGTCTGCCCATCTCTCCTGAGATGACAGCTGCCCTAATTGGCTGTGGCTCCTTCTGTGTATTTCATGCCAATTCCAGCTTTTTCTGGTTGCTGAATCGGTTGCATGAAGCACCTCCAAATGTCCTATATAAAACGTATACTTTACAATCATTGATCATGGGATTTTCCGGATTGGTCGGCGTATTACTTTTAAAGTTAATCGGGTTCTAACACAGCTTTTTATTCATTTTCATAAAGTCTTTGTTTGTGTTTCAACTTCATTTTTACCTGTCTTCATCAAGGGGGTAAAATAGTGCATATGATGGGTAATATCGGGAAAATATTTAATACAAGACCTCCTTATTATTGTACTATACAATCTCACAACTTTCAATTTATTTTTCTGAATCATTCTTTAACCTTAACTAACCTACTCCAGGTTGACCCTGGATGTCAGTGATGTTAAATCAAAATTTTAATTATGAAAAAAATTTACAAAAAACTCATGTTTTCTTTAGCGTTTGCCTGCCTTTTAGGCGCTACTAATTTAAGTGGTCAAAACTTGTTGTTAAATCCTAGTTTTGAATCAGGAGTCATAGCACCCTGGACGGCAAGTGGTGTTATCTCCGATGATGCACAGCACGGAATGTATGCGGCAAATGGTAATATCGAACAAATCGTTGCTTTAGAAGCAGGTAAAAAATATACCTGGACTGCCCAAGTGAAGTGTCTTGGTGGTTGTGATCTAAATATGTGGATTGGAGTTAGAGACTTAGTTGATATGAATGTTCCAGTGACTAACTATAATTTTGCTACTTTTAGTGAATACGGTGAGGCAAAGATTGAATTCACTGCTGCGAGTAGCGGTAACCATAGGTTTTTTGTGTGGGGAGTCAATGGAACCAGCTATATTAGCGATAACCATCTCCTACTCCTGGAAGGAACAACAAGCACAAAAAACATCGCTAATAGTTACATCGATATCAACAATCAACTGGATGCTGTTACTGTCAACTTTAAGCAACTCGCCAACGAAGCAATGATCAATATTTTTGACCTGACCGGAAAACCTGTTTATCAGGTAGCCACTACAGATGCAACTACCCGGATTGACAATACTGCTTTTGGTGCTGCTGGTTTCTATGTTGTTCACGTTAAGACGGACAAATATCAAATCTCGAAAAAAGTAGCTATTCTGAACAATTAAAAAAAAAGTCTATTAGCAATAAAGAAGTCGAAGGCTAAACAGTTTTCGACTTTTTTATTGCTTACTTGAGCTTTAAATAAGATCAGCCATAACGCTTTCTAACAAGTTCACTCCTCCTCTTCTTCTATTTTAACCTAAAGGTAAAATAGGGTAAGAACAGGTTAAGTTTTACGAATTCATTCTTGCAATATTTCAGTTCTTTTGTTACGATGAAAGCATTCTACTTTTCATTCTTTTAACGGACAAACTGAAAATTTTCCATTATGAAATACCTAGCCCTGCTTATTAGTGGTATTATTATCATCCAAACCTCCTATGCTCAACAACAGGGTATCATCAATAATGCTGCTAGCCCATATGTAAAACTTAAAAGCATCAACATTGGTGATTGCCAATGGACAGAAGGTTTTTGGGCGGATAAGTTCAAGATAGCAGAAAAAACCATGGTGCCTTATATGGGGAATTTGTTATGTGGTGATACCGGTCATGCTTTAAATAATTTTAAAATTGCTGCTGGCCTGAAAGAGGGCGAACATAAAGGCATGCGTTGGCATGATGGTGATTTCTATAAATGGTTGGAAGCCGTGATGTATGTCTATGCTCAAAATGGCGATGAAAATCTTCTAAAAGAAATAGATGAATACATAGACATCATTGGGAAGGCGCAAATGGAAGATGGCTACCTGCAAACACAAGCGCAACTTAGAGATGATATTGAACGCTACGATAACAGAAGAAATCATGAGATGTATAATTCCGGGCATTTGTTCACCGCAGCTTGTATTCATCGCCGCATCACCGGACAACATAATTTTCTAGACATTGCTATCAAACACGCCGACCTTTTATACACCATTTTTTACCCGGAAACAAAACACTACGGACGTTTTGGTTTTAACCAAACTCAAATCATGGGTCTGGTAGAATTATACCGCACCACTAAGCAAATAAAATACTTAAAGCTTGCGGAGCGATTTATTAACCGCCGTGGAAAATTTGAAGTAGAACACCATAATACAACTAAAGATTATCCGATTGGAGACATGGTGCAGGAACGAACACCGCTGCGGGAAGCAAGCGAAGCCGTTGGCCATGCCGTGTTAGCTTTATATTTCTATGCCGGTGCTGCCGATGTATATGCGGAGTCGGGAGAGCAAGCATTAATTGATGCCCTGGACAGGCTTTGGGAAAATGTAACCCAAAAGAAAATGTATGTGACGGGAGCAGTTGGACAAGCACACTACGGTGTATCTACGAACAGAGACAAAATCCATGAAGGGTTCATCGATGCCTACATGATGCCTAATTTGACAGCGTATAATGAAACCTGTGCTAATGTCTGTAACGCCATGTTTAGCTATCGTATGCTCGGAATACATGGTCAGTCGAAATATGGGGACATCATGGAATTAGTATTATTTAACAGTGCACTTTCAGGGATTAGTTTAGAAGGGAAAGATTATTTCTATGCTAATCCCTTGCGGATGATTCATAATGCCAGAGATTTTTCGGGGAGAAAAGATGCGACGGAATCAGAACAAAGAGAACCTTACCTGGCCTGCTTCTGCTGTCCGCCAAATTTAGTCAGAACCATTGCCAAGGTTTCGGGCTGGGCTTATAGCCTATCCGAAAATGGCGTTGCAGTCAATCTTTATGGCGGTAATCAGTTGACTACTAAAATGCTGGATGGCTCAAATTTAAAATTGACTCAGGAAACGCAATATCCTTGGGAGGGCAGTATAAAAATCACTGTGAAGGAATGTAAAAACGAACCTTTTGAGGTATTGCTGAGAATTCCGGAATGGGCAGAAGGGACGACGATAAAAGTAAATGGGAAGGCCAGCAAAACCAAAGTTGTACCCGGTGCTTTCGCGAGCATTA
>CBDUIU010000397.1:0-4850 GCA_965367335.1 uncultured Saprospiraceae bacterium | reverse complement strand
AGATCTGTCCATTAATGAAAAAGGCGTTTATGATCATGCCTTAAAAAAAGGAATTGATGATCCAAAAGTGTTTTCTGTAAGCGCCAAAGCAGAATTGGCCCAACAGCATGACCAAAGCGGTTTTCCGGCGCTACGTGAATATATTGCTACTCATATCACTGGAGGACAAGCGCCTTTGTTGAAATTACAGAATAACCTCAATACAGCTACCAGAATTAGTGAGCGGATCCATGATGGGCTAAATGACCGACAAGCCCAATTTGAAGCTGATGTTGCATTTCGGGATGATATCCACCATACCCTGGAGGAACAAGCGAAGCAATCCAACGTGCAGGTGGATACGCTCGTGGAAAATCTATTGGCAGGATATGATCGGAGTACTTTGAAGACTGAACAAGAACTAAAAGATGGTCTTTCTTTTGGATCTCTGATCAAACGATCATTTTCTTCACTTTTTGGTCAGCAATCATCGGCTAAAGACTGGCTGGAAGGGCTGTCTCAAGACCTGGAGTCCAACCTCAATAAAAGCCTTGGCGACAAACTTAACGAAGGTGTGTTGCTTATTGCTGAAAGTATCCAACAGATGGCCAAGATGATTGACCTTAAAATTCAAAGCAGTAAGACAATCCTTAAAGATAACCATGAAATTTTCAGTGCAATTGCCGAACGCAGAGCAAATGTATTGAAGGAATTACAAGCTACTTTTGAAAAATTCCTTAGTCGCTCGGAAAGTTTTACGGATGAAAAATTATTTCCAAAGGATAGCCAATTATCACCAAACCTTATGACTGGTGGTGGCCTGGCAGTGGTAGGAATTATACTGACGGCTGTTACAAATGGGGCTGTATTTGATATTACCGGAGGCATTTTAACAACTGTAGGTTTATTGTTTGCTGGGGTTTCTACCGGGTTCCAGCGGAGAAAGATCATAAGAGGTTACCAGTCTGAGATCGCTAAAGGTCGTGAGCAATTGGAAGTAGAAGTCAATGAAAAACTGAAGACCTACATTGAGCAAATCAAAGAACGAATTGATGGTAACTTTAAGGGCTTTGATGGTATGTTGGAAAAAGAAAAACTACAGATCACACAATTGAATCAACGATTAACAACGATTGAAGAAGAATTGGAAGCAATGAAATTAGAGGTTGGGAATAAGTAGTACTGAGGAATTTTGTTATTAAATTTCACCGGAGCGTTATAAAAACACCTCAGTCTATTCGATGAAAACTATTACTAATAATTTGTTTTTGTTTTCTTTTATCCAACAGAACAAGAAGTTCATCTATTAAACAAGAGATTAGCACCAGAACACGTTATCATTGAGTATTGAATTTATTCGAAAAAATATCGATCTTTCATTACTATATGAAACGCAAGTCAATCGCATCAGTATTAGCATTCACGTTGGGAGCCATCGGCGCTCATCGTTTTTACCTGGGGCAACGGTTCAGGGGTATCTTATATATTGCTTTTTTCTTTTTCGCCATGGTGATTACTGCTGAAGAACACGTACCACTGATCATAGCCCCTACTCTTTTAGCCATATTAGATGGAGTCTTACTCGCAGTGATGCCAAGAGAAGAATTTGACTATAAATTCAACCGTCATCCCTGGCAGACGCAGGTTCAACCAGCCTACCAGCCTGGCTATGACCGCCCTAAACGTCGACAACCTTCACTTACCCGTGATCGCCATCCCGATAATCCACACAAGCGTCGAGCCATTGAAAAATTCCGAAATTTTGATTACCAGGGCGCTACTGATGATTTTCACCAGGCATTAGAATTGCAGCCTAATCATCCATCTATCCATTTTAACTTAGCGTGCTGTTATTCCTTGCTAGAAGACGCCGACGAAGCACTTTATAACCTCGACTGTGCGTTACAACATGGTTTTGCTGATCTGGATAAAATTCATGAACATAGTGCACTTGCCTTTCTCCGGACCACACCTCTGTTTGATGAATTCGTGAAAGCGGGCTATCAGATGCCAGCACAAATCAACAGTTTTACTCAACCATTACCTTCTGCACCCAATGAAGGCTTGATTGAACAAATCAAAAAACTCGGAGAACTGCGGGATCAAGGTATCTTGACAGAAGCTGAATTTCAGGAGCAAAAGTCCAGGGTAATTCGATCAGACCGTTAACCTCTACTTTTTATACGATCTTGGTTCATTTGGTTCGTCACTTCATCAGGGGGCCTTATCACTCTATCGTTATTGATAAACTTTATTGATTCGCTGCCAACATACATCAGCGTGATGTTTTATATTTCTATCTAAAACTTTTAAACCACGATAGAAACTTAACCTAGAATAAACTCACCGACGTTTTCATCCAGTTCACCGACTAAATTTTTCGCTGTACCTATTCTGCCTTAATATTGTAGTATATTTAATAATAAACATATTACAACATGAAAAAGCAATCGGTCCTTACTATCGTATTTATAGTGTTATTACTCCAAGGCTGTATCCCCTCTCTCCACCCATTTTACCATAAAGAAGATTTGATCAAGGATAATCGACTGATTGGTACCTGGTATGGAGAAGGAGAATCATATCCTGGAAAAAAGACACCTTCCATTTGGGAATTTAAATCTACCGATCATGATCATTACCATTTAACCTACAGCGATTCCGAAATAACCGCCAATTTTGACGCAAATCTATTTGTATTAGCCGGGCAATACTATCTGGATATCTTTCCATCTAATTATGACAATCTAAACTTGCTACAGACGCTGACAACTTTCCCAGGACATTTACTTTGTAAGATTAACTTCGAAAAAAATGGCGTCAATATTCAGTATATAGATTCAGATCATTTAGAAACTCTATTCAAAAATCATCAAATCCGGTTAAAACATGAACGGAATGAGGAAGGCTCTACCCTACTAACAGCCTCTACTCAGGAGCTAAGGCAATTTTTAATCAAGTACGGTAAAGACGACAACTTTTTTACAGAGGCTGATTTTCTAAGCAAGAAAATTACAAATGAGTAAATTAATATTTTGACCTATAATTTTAAATATATATTTAGTAAAGGCGGAATACATTTGATATTCTGGATGTTATCCTATTGGATACTACTACGATACTTTGCATATACGGATGAAATTCATTTGGTTGATCATATTTATACCGGGTTATTTCATCTCAGTCTATTAATTGTTTTTTATGGGAATGTAGGCTTGTTGATACCAGCCTTACTGCTCCCCCATCGCTACCTAAGTTATATAGTCAGTGCAGGCTTATTGATCTTAGCAGGAGCTGGGATAAATGAGGTAACCTTTAACTATCTTAGCGACTGGCTGTTTTCCGATTTTTATTTTATCTCTTATTATAGTTATCTGGAATTATTTCAGTTCATGGGAATTTACTGGGCTGCAAGCACCCTGTTAATTTTGTCACAATCCTGGTTTAAACTTCGCAGGACTGAGCAGCACCTGGAACAAGTGGAGAAGGCCAGGATACAATCAGAGTTAGCTATGCTCAAAGCACAAGTAAATCCACATTTTTTGTTCAACAGTTTACACAATATTTATGCGCTGACTTTGGAAGCGGATAAAAGGAGCAGTACAATGATCCTGCGGTTATCAAATATCCTTAGGTACACCCTTTATGAAGCAAAATCGGCAACGGTTCCCTTAGGAAAGGAATTAACCTGTGTGGAACAGTATATTGATATCCAGAAAATCAGAATGCCGGAAGTGGCCATTAATTATACAAAAAAGAATACAGAAAATAATTTTGTGATCGCCCCTTTGTTATTACTGCCTTTAATTGAGAATGCCTTTAAACACGGAAATGTATCACAAGGTAATTTTTATGTCAATATTACAATATTGGTTAACAACAAGACACTTACCATGAATGTGAAAAACTCAATGGCTCCAGTAAAGATTACTCAAGAAGCGGTTGTTGGTGGCATAGGCCTGGAAAACCTACAACGTCGCCTTACCTTACTGTATCCTAAAACACATGTTTTGGAAACAAATACGGATCATTCATCATATTTCCAAACCACCCTGAACCTAGAGATATCCCATGATGATCACTAAATGCCTCATTTTGGACGACGAACCCTTGGCTCGTAAAGTCCTTGAACGCTTCATTGAACAACTTCCTGCTTTAGAGCTGGTTGGCAGTTATGGCAATCCGGAAACTGCCTATGAATTTTTGCAAAGCCATGCAGTTGATCTTCTTTTCCTGGATATCGAAATGCCCCGGCTGACAGGAACCAATTTAATCCGCTTGCTCAATAATCCTCCGGCAGTCATCTTTGTAACTGCTTTTCCGGAATATGCCGTTGAAGGATTTGAATTGGAAGCTGTAGATTATCTGCTAAAGCCTTTTTCACTGGAGCGATTTATTCAGGCTGTTGAACGGGCACAACGTAAGATCCATATTTCCGACTACTCCTCAACTGACGGAACTCTACTCATTCGCGCGAATAAAAAGTGGTACCCGGTAGCATTCCAGAACATTCGTTATTTGCAGGCTTATGGCGATTATGTGAAGATTTTTCTGAAAGATGAAATGTTACTCACTAAAGATAAACTAAGTCGGCTCTATGAGTCAGAATTACCACAAAATAAATTTTTTCGACTCCATCGTTCTTATATAGTTGCGCTTTCTGCTATTGCATATATTGAGGGTAACCAGGCCTTCATTGATAAAATAGGCTTACCAATTGGGGTTGGGTTAAAAGAAGAATTATTAAATCTCTTAGGTAAATAAGTTCCAAATGTTTATTTAACCAAGGCACATACTTTTTAAATCAAAAAAATATTTTTAAAGAAAATATTATCTGAGTAAAATAAAATTACCTTACAACGCTTTTAACT
>CBDUIU010000396.1:0-4868 GCA_965367335.1 uncultured Saprospiraceae bacterium | reverse complement strand
TTCACTTGGATTTGCAATCCGCAGCAAGGTATCTGTGATCGCAGTGTCGAGATTACCATTCGCCAACAGTTTTCCTTTTCTGATGATGGGCACACTTAAGTCAGCAGGAACCGGGCTCACATCGCCGGTATTGCGTTCGTGTTTTACTAAAGACCAGGCACCGTCTTTTGGTAATAACACATTCCCTCTACCCGCGAGGGCAAATACCAGATCCGATCCATTACTACCAAAGGAGTTATTAAAATCAAAGCGCGACAAACGCATTTTTTGATCACTCTTTGCCAGGTTCACTTCACAGTCGATCGCACCACCAATGGAACCCAACTGCTGAAGCACTAAATTCCGAAGGGTTTCGCTATTGATTGGAATACCTCTCGGAGCAACCTGGACATAACCCAGTATTTTTTTCGAAGGCACGACATCTTTATCTGCACCTGCAATTTTTTTCGTATTAAAACCAGCGCTCAAATCATCGATTTCAATATCCGCATCAAAGAAAACCGGTTGCAACTTAAAGGCCAGTGAATTCCCCGGATCAGGGTTGTTCACGTAGAGGCCATTTTCATCCACAATTTTATCCGAAACCATATTCCCCTCAAAGATGGCAATCTCATCCGTTTCAATAATATTAGACACATTAAACAATCCATTTACAATTCCGGGATGAATTTCGAACGGAGAAGGTTTCGCCACTTTGGTATCGGGCGTTTCATTGACGAAGTAGCGGAAATTAAATTCGCCGTTACTCTCAGCCTTCCAGCCGGAATCGAAGCGATAGACATAACCACTACCCACGCGGAAGATGGTGATCGTCCGCACCACTTTGATTCCCCAGGGATAGATCATGCTGACCACCTGGACAATCTCATGCGCACACCGACCAACGAATATGTCGAATTTCGTCTGACTGGTAGCGGCAAAAGCAGCATCGGGATTCAGCCAATTACTAAAACAACTGGCACCGTAACCACTCAGGTCAATTCGGGTCAGCGGCACGCCCCTTTGGCGAATAAGGTTAAAAGGAACCAGTAAAAATTCATTATTGAAAATTTCGGTAACTGTCCGGCCTAAGGTACTATCCCCATCGCCATTTCCGGTAAAATCCAGAACATTGTTTAATTGCACCGTACTCCCGACAAACATGTCACTTTCCCCACTGATAAACGCTTCACCTGCATTTAACTGAAGCTGTAAACCTCCGGTGATGTTTTGGGCAAATGCTTCTGCATTAAGCCGGAGCTCTGTCCCTCTCCGGGAATCCACCGTACCATCATCGAGGGTAAAACGATAGGTATTTTGCAGCACCGCTAAAGCCTTCAGCCCAAAGGGCAGGGTCATAAAAGTGAAGGCCCCAAAGTCCTGTACATCATTAGCAAATTGCTGCAACAGATAAGTCGTCAATGGCAGCGGTGCCAGGGCAACTGTATCCTGGCCATTATTGATGATCCTCATGGGGCCGCCATCATTGGGGTAATAATTAAAGCCGGCAGGTGGATCGCCCTGGACGGCAGCCGGGGTAAGGTTGATCAACGGTTCCCAGGAAATTTGAGGGACGGTAAAAGCCCGAACATTGCGACTCATACTCACCACATCGACCCCGTCTACCTGAATGGGAAAAGGACTGTCAGCCTGAGCGGTTGGCACATGGGTAGTAATGCTAGTTCCCCTTTGGGAATACAGATCGAAACTAATGCCATACAGATCCGCATTAGTACTGACATCGAGCAAAGAAAACAGATCCTGTCGATAGCGAGTAGACTGCCTATCCCAATCTTTCTCATAATCCGGTAAAGGCTTTCGATCGGAAGCTGTTGCGGCAGAATTAGTTGAGCGGGTGCTTACCCCTGTACTTTCATTGTTATTTTTTCTGCTTTTTAAATTTAATAAACTAAACGTACTCGCTACTTTATTATCTATGCTGGCAAAACCACCAGCTGCAGCCGGTTGCGCAGTAGCTAAATTAGCAGTGACGCCAGAGGGTCCAACCGGAGAACCGGTAGATGGTGGGGTTTCGTCTTCGGCTTCGGCCTCCGCTTCAAATGAAATTCCTGCAAACTGATTGGTCAAAGGCGCTAAATGGAAAGACACGGCAACCTCATCAAAGCCATCATCCGCCGCCGGTGGATCCCATTTGACCCGGCATACTAACCAGGACGAGATTGTCGTATTGGGTACCGCAACCGAAGTCGCGCCAAAATTGACAACACCGCGTAGCTGCCGTTTCAGGATGCCCAGGTTAGCAGCATAAGGATCAGGCAATGTAGGCAGGTAAGCATACAAACCAAAGGTAAGGAAAAGAAAGCCATTCTCTACTTTAGAAAAATCCGCTGACAAATTTCCAAACAATAAACAGCCGTTTACCTGCGTCACTTTGAACAAAGCGTTGGTCATAGCCAGGGCCATCTGCTCAGGCAGGTAGGGATCTTCATCCGCAATTTCCGCTGCATCCGCAATCATATTGTCATCAAAAAGATAGATCAGCCGATTGGTGTTGCTGACAGCGACTAACAGTAAGGAGTTGAGCGACTGAATGGCAGGTGATTCTCCGTTAACTTTCACGGGACGATCTACCCGGAAATCCGAATTTGTCAGACACATTAGCAATTCATCGCCATTGGCATTACTAACGTAAAAAAACAAAGTGGCCGTAGGAAAAGTCAACTCAACCGTAGTTCCAAACTCATTGACCTCATCCTTCCACAAGTCAAGCGTCTGGTGAGCATGTGGATTTCCAGCAGCCAGGTCGCCGATAAACAGCTGACCCGGTTCCACTAAAAAAGCTGGATTGGCAAGGTTTAAACCACCGCCATTAAGTCCCTGCCATTCATTAATCAAACCGGACTGACATTGGACCAACATGGCACCAATACCTGCGGCTTCCGTGGGCTGGTTGATATCGATAGTTGCGACGGGTAAAGCCCATGCGCTGCGTTGGATATCAGCAGACCGGCTGGGAAAATTAAAATCAGAAGCATTGGATCGAATTTCCAACTGACTTTCAGAAGCTTCAAAAGGAACCAGGATACGCTGCAGCCCTACATCGTAGAGCGCTTGTCCCTGACCGTTCCAGCTAAAATCCAAGGCTTGTCCGTAGACATTCCAGGACGCATCACCCACACGCTCGAAGGAGCGCCCCTGGGCAGAAAAACGAAACACGAGTGAAGCAGGCAGGTTCAGTTGCATGTTCCGGGCATCCTGACCATAAGCACTAGTACCAGAGGCATCCGGCACTTCCGGTTGATTTAACACAACATCTACGGTAATCAAGGTATCCGCACTCGCTGTCAATTTATCATTTACCGTTTGGGCTTTTTTGCTCAAGGTGATCGTTCCCCCGTTAATGGATAAACCCGTATAGGTACCGCTGGGAGCATTAGGAGCGAGGAACCTGGAATTGATCCAGATACTTCCCTTACCCAGGTTATATTTCTTACCGGGCCTTACACCAATCTGAGCCACATTGATATCGGTAAGCGTTCCGCGTCCGCGTCTGACTTTGAATAATAAAACCGGATCGGCTATGCCCTGGATATAGAGGGCGATTAAGTTTTCGATGGGAAAGAAGTCATACCAAAATTGTCGGCCATCCGCATTGACAAAGGGACCAACTGAGCGAGCTACGCGGGACCCCGCCGCCCAGGAGGGGACAGAATTCCGGATCAATTGCTCACGCACCGGCACCTCTCTGACGAAGAGTCGATAAGTGGGTTCTTTTTTAGATTTGGCAATTCTTCCCGCCAGCTTATCAAAATCAGCGCGCCTGGTCTGATCAATTTTCTCAGTAAAGAACAGATCAGACTTTTCGAAGGAAAAAGCACTGTTTTTAAGTTGGTCGAAGGTTGGAGTCAAAGCAGCACTAGCCAGGAACTTTTGCAATACTTTAAACTCTTGTTGTTGTTCTTTTGAATCCAGGACCAAATGCCCGGTAATTTGTTCAAGGGTAGCCCTGAGGATTTGTTTATCCATTGTCTTTTGGGGTTATGCATTAGTCAATCATTCCAACGTCTCGCACGTTAAGAACAGGTAGCAGTAAAAAGTAAAATCTCACCTACTAGCTTGTTACATTATTTGAATGGGAACAACTGTGGAGGGCAGCAAAAATTACTGCATTCCATATTAGCATTTTCACGTAGAGCAGTATTACGGAGGATACGCCCTAACTTCAATCTTTTGTTAGAGCAACAAATTAAAAGAATTTTTAATCAATAACAAGGCTTTAGCTACTAAAACATCAAATCATTTTTTAATATATTCTTATTGTTATGTTTTGATTGAATGGTTTTAGGTGGACCTATTTACCTGAGAGGAAGGGAGAGGGAGAGGAGTAAAATTATTGCGAGTCTGGGGCAGGGCTTTGAGGTGACTTGAACAAGTAAGGTGGCGCTTGAAGTAAGAGGTGGTGGCCCCACTTTTTCGGTGGGCAGGCGAGGCCGCTTTGATATGCTCGCGTTCGTTTAGGCAGTTTTGATTGCAGGTCAGTTTTTAAGACTGGTGCGGGCGGGGTATAATCGCCTACCTCAGCAACATTAGCTGTTTCAAGCCCATCCCCTGTAATTGTGTAAATGATTTGCCTTCTTCTTACTTTTTTGGCAATTATTTTTTGAAACTTTTTGTATTTTTCTCCTCTTTTGTTTAAGAAAGGTATCAGTATGTTTTTAATTTCTTGTTGAGTCATCTTTTTTTAATTTAATAACACGAGAATTCTAGATATCTTAAAACACATTTCAATTAAGATTCTTTAAAATATATATCCTTAAAATAAGGGGCCGCTTCACCGCCTAAATATGCAACACAGTCACAAATTAATTCATCACCTTCAATAAGAGCATCTATTGTCCACCTTATACTTCCATTTTCATTTTTCATAT
>CBDUIU010000395.1:0-4871 GCA_965367335.1 uncultured Saprospiraceae bacterium | reverse complement strand
CCGGAAGTTGTGAAAAATTATGAAAGTAAAACGACTGAAGCGCAGGTAGCACTTAAATGTATTCGGCGAAAACAATTAGCAATGGAATCACTTGCTAATTTGTTACCTGCTAGTATTGCATTTCTATCTGCCGATCGCAAATTTCAATATGTCAATATTACTTGCCAAAATTGGTTTGGCACTTCAGAAAATCAGATGATTGGGCAGCACTTAACCACGGTCATTGGAGATCAAAACCATAAAGAATTTGAAATGATCTTTGAAGATGCTCAAAAAAACAAGCGACCGATTACTTTTAATCGAAATTTTGCTACTACAGACGGCCTCAACCGGTGTGGCCGGATTACAATAACGCCTGTTGAAGGGCAAGGATGCCTATTGTTTATAGAAGATGTTACCGAGATAAATGAGCGAGAAGCCGACATGAAAAAAATGAACCTGGAACTTGAGGCCCAAATCGAAGAAAAAAATAGATTTAAAGAGCGAATGCTTGAAACCAACAAAGAGCTACAGCAATTTGCTAGTGTTGCCTCACATGACATGAAGGAACCTCTTCGTACTATCAGTAGTTTTTCTAGTCTCCTGGCACGACGAATTCCGGATGATCAACGTAGCCAGGAATTTCTGGAGTTTATAAGTGACTCCGCAAAACGAATGACCCAACTTCTAGAAGATCTGATCAACTATGCAAGAACCGGACTAGATCAGCAACCTCGCCAGGAAGTCAAACTTAGCGATGTCGTACTTACGGTTCGTAACAACTTATATACAAAAATACAAGACACTGAGGCAGAGATTTACGTAGAAAACCTACCAACCCTAAATGCCCATTTTACAGCCCTAACACAAATCTTTCAAAATATTATTTCTAACGGAGTAAAATTCCAAAAGAAAGATAACAATCCAATCATACGCATTTCAGCAGAACAAACTGAAAGCACTTGTACGGTAAGCATTAGTGACAACGGAATCGGTATGGAGCAACAATATTTTGATCAGATTTTCACACCCTTTCGCCGCTTACATTCTCGGGCAGAATACGAAGGTTCGGGAATAGGGTTAGCCACTTGTAAAAAGATCATGGACGAATATCAGGGCGAATTACATGTAGCATCTGAATTTGGCGTAGGAACTACTTTTACTTTATCTTTTCCAATAGAGATGATTGTTCAAAATGACAAGCAACCTGCGGAGATAGCAGCTTAACTGTAACTAAATCCATCTACCCAGAAGCAGAAGCCGAACTAACTCCCTTGCTTTTTTCCTACTATTTATCTTCAACAGATTCATTCTCACCAGGTGGAGCCGGCTCTGCTAAAACTTTATCTTTTTTATTTTCTGTTTTCCCATATTTAAATTGCGACCATAAAATCAATCCCATTCCCACCATAATAAACACATCAGCAAAGTTAAAAATCCCTGTTCTTAAATTACCAATTCCCATATTCATAAAGTCTACGACTCCACCATACATAATTCGGTCAAACAGATTACTAACCCCACCTCCGACAATAAGGGCAAAGCCATAGCGTTGGCCCGACACCAATTGTTTATCTATCATAACATAAACGGCCAAGGCGAGAATCATTATTAATGGCAGTCCTTGCAATAACAAGACTCTTGCCCATCCATCTAAATTTGCACCCATGCTTAAAAAAGCGCCGGTATTCTCGGTATATTCCAGACGAAAAGTATCTGCCAGGTAACTGTCTCTCCCTGCACCTTGTAATTGATCGCGTGCGATCACTTTTGAAATTTGATCAAAGGCAATACTTACAATAATGATGATGGTGATCGCAATTCGATTGATGGGTTGCTGCACGTCGTTATATTAGGGTGATGAAAAAAACTAATTTTGTAATTTAGTTTATTAGTATAAAGTCTTATCCTCTTTTTGCTCCCATTCGGCAAACACGGGCAAGGCCTCTTCTCGTAAAAGAGGAATCATCTGCATCTGTCGTTGTGTTAAATCTTTAGGAATTTCCTGATAAATAAAATCATCGTCAAAATCAATAGCCGCAGCATCTACGCGAGTATTTGCAAAAAAGATACGATCTGGCCGGGCCCAGTAAAGTGCACTCAAGCACATGGGGCAAGGTTCACATGAAGTATACACTTCACATCCTTCCAACTGAAAATTATTCAGGTGGCGACAAGCATCCCGAATGGCAACTACTTCTGCGTGCGCCGTGGGATCATTATCAACCAATACGCGATTATTACCGCGGCCAATAATTTTTCCATCTTTGACGACAACCGCTCCAAATGGCCCTCCTTCTCCTTCGCGCATTCCCTGGCGAGATAATTCTATCGCTGCACGCATAAATAATTCTGGTGATTTCACTCGATTTAAGTTTAATTGAGCGCAAAGCTACGGATTTTCAGAAAATACTATCTTTAGGACTTGAAGTAAGCTTTAATATTTAAGATAAGAAACAAAATGGAACCATTTTTTACCAGCGATGCTATTGTATTAGGACTTTTGTTAATCGTTTTAGCGGCAGTTTTTTATACTTCTAGTCTCACCACCTCTAGTTGGCAAAAATTCTACACTTATGTCCCGGCACTCCTGCTTTGCTATTTTATCCCTGCCTTATTACATTGGCCCTTAGGCCTAATTGCCTCTCACTGGTATGAGCCCGGTTTGTTTGATCATCTAGCTAACCTTGGTTATACAATCCCTGAGAGTGGCATGTCTTTTTCTGAAATTCAACAATGGATCAAAGAGAATGAAATTCCCGATACAAGCCAGTTTGAAGGGCATTCACAATTATATTACGTAGCTTCTCGCTTTCTACTACCTGCCAGCTTGGTACTTTTAACGCTCAGTATAGATTTTAAAGGCCTAATCAACCTGGGCCCCAAAGCCCTAATTATGTTTTTTGCGGCAACCTTAGGTATTGTGATTGGAGGGCCGATTGCTTTGTTCATCGTATTAAAGTTTTTTCCTGAAATCATTGCAGCGGATCCTGATCAATTATGGAGAGGGCTTTCGACCGTAGCGGGAAGTTGGATTGGGGGCGGAGCCAACCAGAATGCAATGGCAGTAATTTACGAAGTAGTGGAAAAACCGATTTTCCCCACGATGATTATAGTCGATGTAGTTGTCGCGAATATATGGATGGGATTTCTGTTGTACGGCGCAAATATTTCCCCCCGGGTAGACAAGTGGCTAAAGGCGGATAGTTCTGCAATAGAAGAATTAAAACAGAAGATGGCTGATTATAAATCCAGCGTAGCAGAAGTGCCTACAACTACTAAGTTATTTGTCATGCTGGCTGTAGCGTTTGGAGCAGTCGCACTCTCTCACTGGGGATCAGATGTCATTACACCTATCATGAAAAACAGCAAGGAAACACTTGCAAACCTAGGATTACATTCTCTGATGTCTGGGTTTTTCTGGCTAATCGTATTTTCAACTGCAGTAGGAGTAGGCTTGTCATTTACCCGGGCTCGAAAGCTAGAAGGCGTTGGCGCATCGAATTGGGGCTCGATCTTTATTTTTATGTTAGTTGCAACGATCGGGATGAAAATGAATCTCGGAGAAGTATATAAAAACCTAGGGCTTTTTGCTATTGGTATTATCTGGATGATTGTCCATGTAACTATTCTACTTATCACTGCGAAACTTATTCGCGCACCATTCTTTTTTGTTGCCGTCGGCAGCCAGGCCAATATTGGCGGAGCAGCCTCGGCCCCAGTTGTAGCTTCAGCTTTCAGCCCTTCCTTAGCACCCGTTGGAGCATTAATGGCAGTACTAGGTTACGGACTTGGAACGATCGGAGCAATCATTTGTGCGGAAATCATGAGGTGGATTGCAACGGCGGGATAATACGTTTCAGCCTTTTATTAATACAGAAAGATGAATAAACAATATTCGCTTAAGTTAAATACTGTTTATTCATCTTTCGTCATTTGTGTCTATTCCGGAACAGAATTCGGATTCAATAAATCATAGAATTGATCCAACTTTGGTAGGATAATAATGCGCGTACGACGATTGATAGAGCGGCCTTCCGCTGTAGAATTATCGGCTAAAACATTATATTCTCCACGGCCAGCTGCAATCAGGCGATTCGGGTCAACTTTATAGTCATCCTGCATTACCCGAACAACGGACGTTGCTCTTTTAACACTGAGATCCCAGTTATCTTTAATACAGTCTGTCCGAATAGGCACATTATCGGTATAGCCTTCTACCATAACTTCCAGGCCTGGGCGTGATTCAATGATCTGAGCTATTTTTCCTAAGACTTCTTTGGCGCGGGGTGTCAATGTGGCTTTACCACTCTGAAACAGCATTTTGTCGGACAGGTTAACAAAAACTACCGTTTTATCAACTTTCACCCCTACGTCCTGATCTTCAATCCCTTGACTCAGCACACTTTTTAAATTTACGGCTAGAGCAAGGTTAATAGAATCAGCTCTTGTCTTTGCTTTTTGCAATAACTGAATGTATTTGTCTTTTTTCTCCAACTGTGAAAGTGTCTCCTTAATATTATTGCTAGCAGACTGAGATAATTCAGTTAAGCCTTCTACTTGGTTTAGCTGTTTGTCACGCTGCGTACGAATATCTCTGAGTTGATCTCTTAAATCTTCCATTTGTTCTCCACGCAAACGTAACGTGTTATTGGCCCCGCTAAGGTCCGTGTTGATTTTATTCTTTTCCGCTTCACAAGCGGCTAACGCTCCTTTAAATTCATTGATGCGTTTTCCGTAAACGTCCAATTCCGATTTGGTGCTATCCAGTTCGGTTTGTACCGCGGCCAGTTTCTTCTTACTGACACAAGACGTTAAAGTAAGTCCTAAAAATAGGAAACAAAGGAAGTTAACTGTCAATCGCATAGGTGATAAATTTTTATGATAAAAAA
>CBDUIU010000394.1:0-4885 GCA_965367335.1 uncultured Saprospiraceae bacterium | reverse complement strand
TGATACAAGCAGAAATTTAACACTGCAGCTTCGAAAGGGCCATTAAGCAATTTAGCTCCTTTGCAAATTGCTTCGTAAGTTAAATGTTGAAACGGCAAACTACTTTCCTTACGTGCATAGGAGATCAACGCTGCTGTTCCGTCCGCTCCGGCCACCGGAATTCCTTCCCGGTTCAATTGACGACAGAGCCAACCTTCTCCACAACCAATATCTACCAATGAGGTAGGTTGGTAGTCCAACACAGTTTGCACGATGGCAGGGTTAGTCACTTCCCTGGAGCTAATTTTTTCATTTTTGATAAGTCTGATCCATTCCCGGGCATTATCGTTCCAGGATTGATGGATAGAGGTAGTAGGGTGGTTCATATAAGTTAGTTTCAATTTATTGTAAATATTGAACGCTTAAAAGGATTAATATAACGCTTTATCCCTCTTTTTTAAGCACAATTGGTGGCGTTAAAAGACTTAATCGCCGAAACTGGTCCAAATATGCAAAAGCCAGGGCACGTTGCTCACCGGCCAACGGGAGGACCAAAGTTCGTTCTCCGGTATATCGGTATCGATATAATACGGTTGAAAACTCATTAGGTTGTGTTTCGGCAAAAACAATAATAGACTCCAACTTTACACTATCCGTGTTTTGAAAGCTCACGACCAATGAATCTTTACGCCAAATCACCGTATCAAATTTTGGCGTAATGCCCAATAGCTGCGCCCGTACATAGGGAAGCCGTTTTTCCTGAAAGAATCTTTTTTTGATTTGATCCGCCAATCCTTTCTGTCCCACCAATGATTTTGCACTAAAAGTAATGGTGCCCTCAATCGGGCGTAAGTGTTGGTTAAGAGCAATTTGCCGGGGGACTTCTTCCAGATCATACCAAGCCGAATCATGGTTATTTTCTACCTTGTAAATGCCAACCCCCGGATAGACCGGGATGTTAGTGGCTTTACCTTCCTTCGCCCACCAGTTAGCCAGTTCCCGATATGCCGCCTTTTCATAATCCATACTAAAGTACAACTGAGGTGCAATATAATCGACCCAGCCTTTCTCCATCCAGGTCAAACAATCAGCGTAAAGGTCATCATAATTAGTTTGTATGGCCTGTGTCCTGGAGCCGCGTGGATCTTTATCCACATTGCGCCAAACCCCAAAAGGGCTGATGCCAAAAGGAATGCCCGGTTTTACTCGATTAATTTCTTCGTGCAGGGCTTGCACCATCACGTTTACATTTTGTCTACGCCAATCATCGAGCTCAGGATACAATTGTTGACCATAATTTTGATAAGACAGTGAATCGTTAAAATCCTCGTCTTTTACTTTGTAGGGATAAAAATAGTCATCAAAATGTACCCCATCGATATCATATTTTTCGCAAACCTCCGTAATGACTTGAATAATATGCTGGCGAACCGGCGGTAAGCCAGGGTCCAGGTAAAACCGGTTTCCGTACTTAATGATCCACTCCGGATGTTGATAGAAAACATGTTGATCAGACAGAATGGTTGTATCCAGGTTAACCGTGGCCCGGTAAGGATTGAGCCAGGCATGAAATTCCAACTCCCGCTTATGACATTCCTCGATCATAAATTTCAACGGATCATAATACGGTTCAGGAGCCTTACCTTCTGTTCCCGTCAGAAACCGCGACCAGGGGGCTTGCTCAGTAGGGTAGAGGGCATCGCCCGCCGTACGGATCTGTACGATGACGGCATTAAAATGATGAGCAGCATAGAAGTCGAGTAAATCAATGAAGGCTTGTCGTTGGCTATCCGGTTCGTATTGTTTATGCTTTGGCCAATCAATGTTATTAACCGAAGCAATCCAAACAGCTCGAAACTCGCTTAGTTGAGGTTTATCCGGTTTGGAGCAGGCACATAACAAAACGAGGGTGAATAATGTGAGTAGTTGCTGGGTTTTTCGCATGAATTACAGTACGGAGAAAATGACCGGAAGATGCAAGGGTAAAGGGTCTAAGTTTGTTTTTAACATTGCAGTTGTAAAACAGCCCAATCTTTTGAAATGAGATTGGGCTGTTTAATTTTGAGAAAAGGAAAAAACAAACTGCCTTAGATCGCTGGATTCGGCGGAGTGTTACTATTATTTTGTCGCTCATCATCCGGATAGGGGTAGAAATTGCGATTTCTTTCAGAGCTGAAGTCAGTGGTAGTCGGAGGCTGGGGACGGTCAAATCTTCTACTATCTTCCAAAGAGGTTCCGATAAAAGGAACTTCCAACCGCCGGTTTTTATAAATCTCATTAAGTAATGCTGACTTATCACCACCTGAAGAATATGTGTCCGGTAAATTGGCGCCAATCATGTAAATATCGTCTGCTGGTTTTTTATTTCTAACCGCATTCAGTGCTGCTTCCGCTTCCATGATCTTATCAGCTCTAGCAAGGGCTTCTGCTTTATTCAACATGACCTCACCTGGTAAATAAACCGGAATAGGGGCCACATTTGACGTGTAAAAAGGTGCAGTCATTGGTGATATAGGAAGCTGATTTAGTGATAGACCAACAGAGTCCGAATCAATGTAAAAGGATACCCTTTCGTCATTGGCATCGGGAGCAAGTGAAGCTGGCAGCCCAAAGTCAGCACGAGGGGCATATTCTATTACGCCATCAAAGAAAGCAAGAAAAACAGGGTTCTGATTTTGATTATCAAACTCAAACTGAGATTTACTGCTTAAGTCAACTTGATCTGCAATAGAAACTGCATCTGTATAGTTACCCAGAATGACATGGTACCTGGTCAGCAATGCCCGGCAAGTATTGATCAAATCAATTTGGTCACTTACCGTCTTAGTAAATTCATTGGAAGGTGGCGTTCTTTCTAACAAAGTAACTGCATCTGATAAGAGATTTACAGCTTCCTGATAAGCCAACATTCGATCAGAGAAAAGTGCCTGGTTATTCAAATCGTTATTAATGGCAACTTGTTCGTAATTACTGGCTAAACTACCAAGGCACATGGCTTTAAATAAATGTCCCCAGGCGAGTAAACCTGCTGCTGTTCCTGCTTCCAACTCCACTTTATCTATACTTTCGATCAAACTTTCCGCCATACCCTTAGAGCGCATGAGACCGGAAAACAATCTACTCGTATAGCCATTTTCACCAGATAGCTTAGTGGCTCCTTGTTCTAACTCCTCCAGGTTAGCAAAAGTAGTGGTGATGGCTGATTCTCTGGCAGTAACAGAAGGTACCATTATCACATTGCCCAGGGTTGTTGTGGTATAAACTTGCTGAATACCTACAGCTAATGCTGTCAGCCCATCTTTGGTGGTAAACACATCTGCCTCAGTTGCTGCGTTTGGATTCTCCAAATCTAAATCACAGGCAGTAAAGCTTAGCAGGCCTGTTACTAAAAATATATAGAGGATTAATTTTTTCATTATTCGAATTTTAATAATTGGTTTTAAAATTAAAAAGTACCGTTAATCGTTAATTGAACCGTTCTTGGAATAGGTACTTCATTAAAATCAAATCCACGAACTCCGTTGGTCTGTCCAGCTGTACTTACTTCCGGATCCCAACCGGAATAATCATCAAAGGAGAAAAGGTTGCGTCCGGATAAGGTTATCGTAAGCGCAGAAAAGACTTGTTTTGGTTTGATTTTATATCCTAAAGCTACTTCTCGGACTTTCACGAAAGAGCCATCTTCAATGTATCTTTCCCAAATATTATAAGCGGCGTTATTATATCCTCTGGGTAACTCACCTCTGATCTCTTGTGCATCACGGCGACCACCACCAAAGATGGATCTACTATTCACACGATCTGTAAAGTTAAACACATCAAAACCTTGAACGGCATCTAGTTGGAAACGGAAAAAGGCATTCCCATAGTTAATTTCGTTGATGAAGGAACCTATCCAATCCGGATTAGGATCACCAATAGTTTGACGAATTGTGGCACCGGTCGTTGGGTCTAGTGCTCTTGTAGGCAAGCCATTTTCAAGTGCAATTTCTCCATTTGCATCACGTGCATAGATAAAACCGTCTAGGACACCTAAGGGCTCTCCATTCCTGGCGACAGATACGCCAAAACTTTTTGGTAAGGCAATCTGGCCGCCTTCGATACCATCTACTTTGTTCCGATTGCGAGAGAATGTAAGGGTAGCATCCCAACGAAAATCTCTTGTTAAAATTGGTGCTCCTTTTATGCTAAGTTCTAAGCCTTTATTAGTCATGTTACCCACGTTTTCCAAACGGGTGCTAAAGCCGGAGCTTGCTGCTAAGGTTCTTAATAAAAGTAAATCTTCTACGTCTACTGTATAATAGGTAAACTCAATACCGATACGATTATTGATGAAACCTACATCAATTCCAAACTCTATTTCCTGTTGACGTTCTGGTTTTAAGTCAGAATTACCGAGCCTGGTTGAAGGAACTAATCCGGTTTTACCGTTAATCGGCCTTGGTACATAATTAGTAAAACGCTCATAGGCTGTCAGCGCAGTAAGGTTACCGGATTCACCATAGGAAACTCTAAGTTTCAAACTACTAACTGTACTAGAAATAGATTCCATAAAATCTTCTTCCGAAATCAGGTAAGAGGCACTCAACTTAGGATAAAATTGTGTGCGTTCATCTGGTCCAAAGGTGGATGCTGCATCAACTCGAACAGCACCATTCAAAAACAGCTTATCATCAAAGCCAAACGTTTGTTGTATAAACGCACCTTGGATATTCCGCTCCGAATATAAATCGCCTCTACTAATGAGCGTTCCGCCATCAGTTGAAGTGACGATAGGAGACAGTTTATCCGAAGTTAAAATTAAAGTTCTGGACTCGTCTCTTTGAGCAGTGAACCCAAGTTGAGTCGTGGACTCGATCATGTCTCCAAATCTGGTATTATAGCGAAAATTCAGATCTGCGTTGAT
>CBDUIU010000393.1:0-4889 GCA_965367335.1 uncultured Saprospiraceae bacterium | reverse complement strand
AATATCCCCCTAAAAAATACGCGACAAAAAGCGGAATGATTAACCACCAGTTGAGATTAGAAATCTCACTCATGATTTGATTGACCAAAACCTGTGTTTCTTCCGGATTGACCTGAGTTGCTCCTGCCGGTGCTTCCATCTGTGAAGGATCAAGTCCGAAAAACAAGCTACTTATCACCAAAATGATAGGGAAAAGAATTAGCCAAATGGCCAGTTGGGTGAGCCCTACTGCTCCCACACCAATGATTTTTCCCATCATAAGTTGAAAAGGTTTAACCGAGGAGATCATAACTTCTACAATGCGGCTGGTTTTTTCTTCCATTACACTGCGCATGACCATCATCCCGTAGATGAATACGGTCAAATACATCACAAAACCCATTATAAAGCCCATTGCAGCTGCGATCTTGCTCGCCAATTTACCCGTATTGCTTTCTGCGGCCGGAGTGATTGACCGGGGCTCCAGATCAATATCCGTATCCAGGGCTGCTAACTGACGTTTGTCTAAAGACAAAGCATTGATCTTATATTCGCGAAGAGCCCGGCTTACGCCCCTTATTATTACCGGTTCTACATCGAGGGTCAATTTTTCATCCGAATAAAAATAGATTTGATAATCTTGATCCAGTACATCTTTTATGGGGGGGAGGTAAAGAATGCCATTGTAATCTTCCTGGGGCAGGTTGGTTTTCAGGGTTTCCAGGTCCGTATCCATTTTTCGAAAGAAAATATTGCCGTCAGATGCAATATTACCTTCCAAAATGCCCCCTTCGTCTACAATAGCTATTCTTTTTGCTTCATCACTTTCATAAGAGAAAATTACGGTGATCACTACAATAAAAAGCCCCATCGCGAGCGGCGTAAGCAAAGGTGCTAAAATAAAGGAGCGCCTTTTTACCCGGGTCAGATATTCCCGTTTTATGATTAGCCAGAGTTTATCCATATTAGTTTTTATTTGGGCCCATTTGGGCCTTGCTGATGTTGAGTAGTTGGTGTTTGCCTTTCCAATCGGATAAGTTTTATCAGGTGCCGGTAAAAACCTTACCGGAATACCAATTAAATTTGATTGACCTGACGAATAAAGATCTCGTTCAGGCTGGGAAGAACCTCTCTAAATGCCCTGAGACGAATACCTTGATCCAAAAGGAAACGCAATAAATTGCTCGAATCAACTCCCACCTCTAACTGAATTTTGAAAATACCGTTGCGCTCGCTAATAATAGAGGCAACTTCTCCCAGGTTGTTCGGAAGCGGATCGAGCGGTTCTACCTCATAAAGGTTCTCTTTAAATTTTTCCTTTATATCTGCCACCTTTCCCTGTAGCACATTCTGACCTTTGTTGATCAGTACGATGTACTCACAGATCTCTTCAACCTGCTCCATTCGGTGCGTAGAAAAGATAATGGTTGTGCCTTTTTGATGGAGCTGAAAGATTTCATCCTTGATCAGGTTGGTATTGATAGGATCCAGGCCTGAAAAAGGTTCATCCAGGATGAGCAACCGTGGTTCATGGACCACAGTGGAAATAAATTGAATCTTTTGCTGCATCCCCTTGGACAGCTCGTCCACTTTCTTGTTCCACCAGTCGGTAATTTCAAATTTCTCCAGCCAGGCGTTGATCTTTTCGCGAGCAGAAATTTTATCCAAACCTTTTAACCGGGCCAGATAGATCAGGTGTTCCCCCACCTTCATTTTTTTATAAAGGCCCCGCTCTTCCGGCATGTACCCGATCTGCATCGGATGAGCCGTGTTAAGTGGCTCGCCTTCAAAATATACCTGACCAGTATCCGCTCTGGTAATCGTGGTAATAATTCGGATAAGTGAGGTTTTTCCAGCGCCATTAGGGCCTAACAATCCAAAAATAGAACCCTTGGGAACCGAAAAGCTAACTTCATCAACTGCTTTGTGCCGATGGTACTGTTTGACTACATCCTGTAATTGGAGTACATCCATAAAATGAATTTGAAAAGACGGTCGGAAGTCGGAAGCAAAGAGAGAAAAACCGGAAGTCATCACCCCATCTGAAAGGTCCGGTATTTTCCTTATTGCTTATTTCCTGATTAGGCCAACCTGCAACGGTCAATATTATCTTGATTAATCACAAAATTAGGATTCAAAGGGCGATGTCGAGCGAAAATAGTTACTTTCGGTTTAAAGCAAGCATAATTATCTATTGATCACCAAAAGCCTTCGATTAAGGTTAAAATTATTGCGATTCCGTATGTCCCGTCTCAAAAATGCCACTTGGATGATCATCGTTAATCCGGCAGCTGCAAATGGCAAACTTGGCAGACTTTGGCCGGCCATTGAAGCCCGCTTAAGTCAGCGGATCGCGCAATACGAAGTAACCCAGACTCAATATCCGGGGCATGGTACAAGTTTGGCTGTGGCTGCGATAAAAAAAGGATATAGACATATTATAGCAGCAGGAGGTGACGGTACCAACCATGAGGTGGCCAATGGTATTCTGCAACAACAAACGACTCCTAGTCAAGATATTTTTTATACATTGCTACCCATCGGTACCGGAAATGACTGGATACGGACTCATCGGATTCCACGAAAACTGGAGCAATGGCTGGATATGTTGGACGAAGGATTTTGTACCCAACAGGAAGTCGGTTTGATTCGCTATTGGCAGAATGATGAACAATATCAACGGTATTTTGTCAATGTTGCAGGCATGGCTTACGATGGCTTTGTGGTTCGATACGGAGAACAATGGCGAAGTTGGATCCGAAACCGCTTTTTTTACCTGCTCCTGATCCTGCGTTGCCTGTTTAAATACCGACTGACCCGCGGATTGATCGAAATCGATGGAAAAACAGTTGAAGATCGATTTTATACCATTAATGTTGGTATATGCCGTTATTCCGGTGGGGGCATGCAACTCGTGCCGCAGGCAGATCCTATGGACGGTTGGTTGGCACTGACTTACGCCGGACCGGTTTCTAAACTAGGCGTTCTTCTTAATACCTGGAGATTCTACAATGGAAGCATTGGGGAACACCCCAAAATTGAAGTAAGCCAGGCCAGGTGCATAAAGGTTTTTGCGATGGCTGGAGAAGAGGGCATTCCATTAGAAGCGGACGGAGAATTTCTCGGTTATAGTCCGGCAGAATTCTCCATTATTGAAAAGGCTCTAACGGTGATCGTTCCAAGGGAAATGTGACTTTATCCCAGAAAGACAGTCAAAATAATGCCTATCAACCAAAATTGATATACCATGAGAAATTTTATCCTAAGTTTTTTAATACTTTTTATCTCTGCCCAATTTGTCAGTGCTCAACTCTATGAGAAAGCCGTCCCCATGAGTGAAGGCAGCAATAATGCTTTAACCCTTAGCCTACCCCGAATCTCTGTAAAGGATGCCGAAAAAGTATGGCAGCAATACATGGATAATTTCTATGACAGCAAAGCCAAATGGAATCGCAAAACCAAAGAATGGATCATTACAGATGCAGATATTGTAGCGCTGGGGCGTGGGAAGACCATCGATATGTACACAACCTTTGATAAATCCGGCGACGGCGTAAAAGTTAATCTTTGGGTTGATCTGGATGGCGACTTCCTCACTTCCAGGGAGTATCCTGATCGTTATACCGATGCCGAAAAACTAATGATGCGTTATGCGCTGGAAGTAGCCAAAGCCTCTGTTCAGGAAGAATTGGATAATGAAGAAAAGGCACTGGATCGAATGGAAACCGATATGCGGAAGCTGAAAAATGCTAATGAGCGATATCACCGGGATATCGAACGAGCCCAGGACGCAATTAAAAAGGCTGAAGAAGATATTGTTAAAAATGTGAGAGAACAAGAAGATACTTTGAAAAAAATCGAATTACAGAAAGAACTGTTGGATCAGATCCGCAAAAAACTAAATGATCTTTAGTAGAGAAAAACCCTCATAATACACATAGTAATTTTGGAATGGCCTCGCCTTTGGCGGGGCTTTTTTTATAGGGGATAACTAATGGAAATACTTTTGCACAATACCCGCGTAACATCTATTTAGTGATACCAATCGGTCTATTTTAAAGCAGTAGATAAAGGTAGCGTAAACCTGGGATAAACTAAATGTAAACAAATAGGCGGTAAACCGCATACTACAAATTGATTTTTATTAACATATGATTTTATTTGCTTTGTAGGGGATTTTCAGTAAATTCAAAAAATAGCATCAGATTGTGGATAAGGGGTGGTTTTTCCACAGTTTTTGCCCTCTTTTCCACATTGAGATGAATGCCAGAAAAATGAATGGCACGGATAATCTTGCATTATTCATACATTAACTGTAAGATAAGCTGTAAATTTGAGTCTACTTTTCCAACGGACAAAAGCACTAGCATACTATGGCCGAAGTGAACAAATCAACCAACACCAAGGGGTACCGGGGTACGCGGGATAACAAGAAGCGAGGAGACGACCTGTCCAACTTTGTGTTTGGGAAGGTACAGCCTCAGGCCAGCCCACTGGAAGAAGCTGTATTGGGGGCGGTTATGCTGGATAAAGATGCTTTGTCTATTATCCTGGATATTCTTCGCCCGGAGAGTTTTTACGTCGATGCACATACCTTGATCTTTAAGGCTATGTTGCGACTTTTTGAGAAGTCGCATCCCATCGACCTCTTAACGGTAATGGACGAACTAAAGAAGTCCGGAGATCTGGAAGCGGTCGGTGGTCCGGCTTATCTGGCAGAACTAACCAACCGGGTTGCGTCAGCTGCGAATATCGAGTATCACTCCCGCATCATTGCCCAGAAATACATTCAACGGGAACTGATCTCTACATCAACTAAAGTGATTCGTGACGCCTTCGAAGATACAACCGATGTTTTTCAATTGCTCGACGATGCCGGTCAGTACTTCGTGTTGTGAGGGCTTCGCCCA
>CBDUIU010000392.1:0-4889 GCA_965367335.1 uncultured Saprospiraceae bacterium | reverse complement strand
ATACGAATTCGATCATCCGAATTAATTACACCGTCATCATTAGTATCCAGATAAATTGGTTCTCCGGGAACGGTTCCTGGTTTTTTTACCGCAGTAGCATCCACCTGGGCCTGGTCACGGAATATTCCTGCAGTAGGATAAACGATATAGGAATCCATTGAAAATCCTTCTCTCTTCAACTGCTCTGGTACATCCACTGCTTCATCTAAAAAGACAACTTCATTTCTAGCCTGAGTAAAGTTGGCTCCTAGGTTATAATTCACTTCTCCTACTTTATCGTTCCACCCCAACTGGAATTCCCAACCAAAGTTATCTACTTTACCTAAGTTCTCTTGCGGTAAGGTGATTCCGGCAGCATCAGGAATAGATGCATTTCGGGTAATCAGGATGTCTTCTCTCTTTTGGTAGAAGTAGTTGATATCACCGGTAAGTCTGTAATTCAGCATGGAAAAAGTGACACCAATGTTTTTCATGTCAGCCGTTTCCCAGGTGATGTCCGGGTTTGGAACAGTAGAACTCTCGTAGCCATTGTATCTGGTTCCATTAGTTCCAAAAGTGTAATAATTTGGAAATGGTGTATTGGTAGCACCTCCAAAATTATATCGGGTTAGGTACTGGAAAGGAGGAATGCGATCATTACCCATTATTGCCCAGGAAGTTCTCAGTTTTAAGGCATCCAGCCAACTATCCGTTGACTCCATGAATGCTTCATCCGCAATCGACCAGGCCAAAGCTACACCTGGGAAAGTACCAAAGCGATTTCCAGGGCCAAAGTTGCCAGAACCATCATGGCGAAGGGTGAAATCAACATAATACTTTTTCCTAAAATCATAGCTGATTGAACCGAAATAATTCAATCTGGCAAACTCAGAAGAACCTCCGCTGGAGATTTGTCCTTCATCGCTTCCGGCAAATAATTCAGGCACATTATTACTAGGGAAACCTCTTCTTTCAGCGTAGAAAGTGCGGGTCTCTGAAGTGAATTGCTCTATACCAACGAAACTTTTAAAGGAATGATCTCCGAAGGTTTTGTCATAACGAATAGTACTGTTCAACATCAACTCATTAAATTTCCAAAATGTTTCGCGTAAGGTATTTTCAGTCCCTTGTTGTGAGAAGCCTGGTTGTGGTACATACTCGGATGATCCTTGCTGAATTCTGTATACAGTCCAGGGCGTATACCATGATTTTGTATCTGTATTCCATTGTCTAATCCCTGCAAAGCCATTGAGACTCAGTCCTTCAGTAAGCCAACTCAAATCCCAATCATAGGATAATCTGGAACGCAAGTTCCTATCAATTCTTTGTACAAAACCAGATTCGCTACTAGACATGATCACGGGGTTTGCACCGTTCTCACCGCCCCATGCATTCAAGCCATTTGGATGAACACTGACTTCAGTCGGCTCGTTTGTGTAAATGTGTTTGTAGATGAAACCGGCATCTACACCAGGCTCATTACGATCTCCGAATTGTCCGGATAAGTCTACACCAATCTTAAAGGTTTCGTGAACCTTAATATCAAGATTTGAACGAACTTGATACTGCTTAAAATACAGATCCTCCGATTTGTATAATCCTACTTGATCTATGTAGTCTCCACTGACAAAATAATTTACTTTATCAGAGCCACCGGAAATAGAGATCGTATTTCTCCACTCCGGAGAATAGTCTGCGAAGGTAGCAGCTGCCCAGTCGGTGCTTGGAAAGTTAGGATCGTTACCTGCAGCATATTTGGAGATTTCCTCTTGCGTAAATGGCAATTGCAGACTGTTTCGTTCCGCCGCTTCATTTCTGTAGATGGCATACTGCTCGGAAGACATTAAACTGGGTGCTCTTGTAAAAGCAGATAAGTTGTAAGCACTGCTAAGGCTAATTTTTGGCGCACCTGTTCTACCCCTTTTAGTGGTCAGAAGGATCACACCATTTGCTGCTCTAGCTCCGTAAATAGCTGCTGCTCCATCCTTCAATACAGATATCGACTCAATGTCTTGAGGAGATAAATGGGAAAAAGAGGCAGCCGGAATTCCGTCTATTAGAATAAGCGGTTCATTATTTCCCAACGTAGACTTTCCTCTAATCAATAAGGTGATATCTCCCGTTGATCCAGGATACCCGCCACGGTCATTTACAATTAGACCTGGAACTTTACCGGATAAAGATTTTGCAAGATCCTTATTGGTTGTTTTTTCCAAAACTTCTGAATTGACACTACTGACAGAACCCGTCAGCTCTCCTCTTTTTCTGGTGGAATATCCAATCACAACTACTTCATCAAGCACTTCACTGTTTAAGGGTAGCGTAATGTCGATAACAGTTTGACTGCCAACGACAACCTCTTGTGACTTATAGCCCGTGTACGCAAAAACCAAAATGGCTTCTTCTCCTGAAACTTCAAGACTGTATTTACCATCTATATCAGTAACGGCACCGTTCGTAGTGCCTTTCTCTTGTACGGTGGCGCCAATTAAGGGATCCCCTTCTTCACCGATAACTACACCGGTAACTACTTGTTGTAGAGTATTGGTCAGAAGACCTTCTTCCTTCGAATTCATTTCTGCAGCAGTTACTTCCACGAAACTGAAAGTGCTACAGAGAAGTGTAAAAAAAACTATCCTGAATAGTTTTTGCAGGGTTGCCTCAGCCGAGGGGGTGAGACTACTTTGCCATAATGAAGTAATTGATCTTTTCATGAAAAATGGACTTGTAAGAATTAACAATGAATTTTAATTAACTAATTATAACTTCTCTGTGATGATCTTGATTTGTTTTACAAAGGGAAGGGAAAGTGATTGGATAATATTAATGAATTTTACCTTGTTTTTGCATTTTTTTACCCTAATGAGCATTACGGTCATTCTGAAAGGAGCATAAGGGTTGTGGTGGTGGCCTTTAGAATATAATTTTGTTGCTAGGAGCTATTGGGTGATATGCATCTAGCTTAACAGCTATTTTTGGTAATATCTTGTGGGGATGCCAAATTATATGCTGGAATGATAGTAGCAGTTGAAGAGAGAAAACTACTAATTTGCTCAATTATTAGGGATAATCAAGTATAGTGTATTGATAACAATAAGCTGAATGTGGAAAGGAAAAATAGCAGGGATTGCTAGTCAAAAATGTGATCAATCGATATGTGTATGACGTAAAATATAACCTTTAGATAGCTTTCCGGTAGCCATTGGGCGTGATACCTGTAACATGTTTGAATTGCTTATAAAAGTTGGTGATCGAGTTGTATCCTACCATATAGCATACTTCGGATACGGTTAAGTTATCTTCTAAAAGTAAACGAGAGGCATTTCTCACCCGTACTTCATTTAAGAATTGCGTAAAAGATTTATTTGTCATCTTCTTAAAGAAGCGGCAAAATGAATTAGTTGTCATACAGGCTATATCTGCAACATCTTGTAAAGAGATATTGCTACTGTAGTTATCAGAAATATATTTCAGCACGGCATCCAACCTTTTTGATGGTTCCGTTGCGTACTGACGCATGTCTGTTGAAGATAATACCTCCTTTTGATCAACCAGAGATAATTGATGCAGTAAGCCAAGCAGTGTTATAGATTGTTCGATTGGCGGAAGGTCAACAATTTTTAATAAATCATCATGAAGGGCTTCACTAACGTTCTTACTAAAAAATAGTCCAAACTTGGCATCGTCTAGCATTTGGTTGATGACAAAAAACTCAGGATTATTAAAAGTACCTGCCCCAATGAATTCCTTGAGGAATTTGATGACAACCGTTTTTATATTATCTGTGCTATCTTCTTTATAATAAGAGGCATCGTTTCTCCAAAGGTGAGGAAGGTAGGATCCGACCAGTACTAAATCGCCTGGAGAAAAATGAGATACACTATCTCCTACAAAGCGAATACCACTGCTTTTTGATATATATAACAGTTCGTATTGTGGATGATAATGCCAGGAAGAATCTAAACAGGGACTCTCTTTACAATAGATTTGAATTCGGTTGTTTAAAAAGCCGTCTGTATTTTTATAGACTAACTTCATAAGGAATTGTGAGTTTAATAATTGCCAATAATATATGGAATTAAATGGCTGGCGCCAAAATTAATTTCATATTCTTACACTAATTTAGTCAATTTTATGGAAATCCCTATTATAATTTGTGAATTTAGAGGATGACGGTATCAATTTTTTTTGTAAGGTGTTCTTTTTGATACCAATCATTAAAAACCAATTCCAATTTGTTGACTTCACATGTCCCAAAGGGAACGTTGCGATATTCGTTGAGCAATGCGGTAAGGGACTTTGGCTTGATAGGCTGGGTAAAGCGTAGCACAGTCAGGTGTGCCGTTTGGATAAAGTAGCGGTGATCAATGCGGTGTTGAAGGGTGGAGTTTTTAAATTGCTCCCGCAATATATTGCGCAATTGATTTAAAGCGCCGCTTGGTTCAAAACCCTGGATCAGGATGGACCCCGGTGATGCGGTAATGCCTTTAAAAGTAATTTGAAACGGGGGGATTTGTTGCACCGTCTTTTTGATCAGCGCGCGATATTCCGATAAGTCGATCTGTTGCAAATCAAAGCCAGGATAACAGGAGATAATCGATAAGACGGTCAGATGAATATCACTTTTGGGGTAGTAATACTGAGCGGGTTCAATTAAACGGGCTTTTTGCAGAAAGGTATCAAAAGAAGCTAATAACGAACTTGGAGGACGAAAGAGCAGTGTTACGCCCCTGCGAGTGTCTGATGCTGAAAATGCGAGTGGATCGATTTCAACCTGGCCGTTTTGGAGAAGCGGAAAAGATTGTTGCCAGAGCTTGTCGTAGATTTGTTTCATTTAAGGAAAATAGCTCAACAGATCATTGGAAAATTTACAGCGAAGATACAAAGCTTGTGGGAGGAGTTTATTCAGC
>CBDUIU010000391.1:0-4894 GCA_965367335.1 uncultured Saprospiraceae bacterium | reverse complement strand
CTACTGGAAAAGAATATCTGGAAGATGATATTCCTCATATTGCGATGCTTTTAAGTAACGATATCGCCTTTAAATAGCCAATGTAATTACGAATAAGACAGAAGGTTAATTTTTTTAGGCTTCTACCCCGCTTAGCAAAGTAGCTTTAGTGGCATCTAAAATTTCCCGGACGCGAGACATCTGAGGAGCTTCAGCATATACCCGTAAGACTGGCTCAGTACCAGAAGGGCGGATCATCACCCATTCATTATCACTAAGGTAATATTTATAGCCATCAATTGTCTCCGTATTTTGAATTTCAAAATCACCAAAGCTCATAAAGCCGCCAGATTTACATTGTTGAATAATCGCCTGTTTTTGACTTTCCTTTAAATGAAGGTCATCCCGATAAGTAGCGAAGGAACCTACCATGTCATATACTTCCTGGATTAATTCTTTGAGAGACTTTCCCGTTTTTGCCATAAACTCCAGGATCAATATACCCATCCACACGCCATCTCGTTCAGGAATATGTCCCTTGACTGCTATTCCACCGGATTCTTCACCGCCAACAACAACATCTTCCTGAATCATAATTTCTGCGATGTATTTAAATCCAATTTTTGTTACCTCATAATCCAACCCAAAGAGCTCTGCCATTCTCCGCATTTTATCCGTCACTGAGAAAGTGGTAACTACTTTACCATCCATCCCTTTGTATTTATGCATATAAAGTAAGAGCAGTAATAAAAGATGGTGAGAGTCTACAAAATTACCATCCGCATCATACATGCCGATTCGATCAGCATCACCATCATTAGCCAAGCCCAGGTCTATACTTGGATCGTTCTTGATTAAGCTTGAGAGCTCCTGCAAATTCCGATGAATTGGTTCGGGTGCTTGGCCTTTGAAGCTAGGGTCATCGTCACAATGCAATAAAATGGCATCAGGTAATAATTTCTTCACCACATTTTGCCCGGCACCATACATAGCATCATAGGCCATTTTAATCTTAGCATTTCGAATTAATTCCATATCGAAATGCGCTTCAACATGTTTGATATATAGATCTTCTAAGTCAATATAATTTAGCAAGCCCTGATCGAACATCTCATCCAACTCTAACAATTCAAAGGTACACTCATCCGGCAAATTTGCTTCAACCTCTGCAATGTCAGAAGGAATAGTAGGTCCACCAAAATTAGATTTTAGTTTATAGCCATTATAGGAAGGCGGATTATGACTGGCAGTAATAACAACACCAAGGTCCGATTTGGTTTTAACGACGCCAAGTGACACCATTGGAGTAGAAACAAAACCTTTAGCCAAGTTTACTTTGATCCCCATCGCTCCTAAAACCCGAGCTGTTGTTTCAGCAAACAATTGACCGCCAAACCGGCAATCATGACCAATTACAACCTTTTCGTATCCTTTTTTCTTCATCCAACGTCCAGTACCTTCTGCTACTCTTTTTACATTAGCAACGGTATAGTCGTCTGCAATAATGGCTCTCCAGCCGTCAGTTCCAAATTTGATGGTGCCCATAATCTGTTAACTTTATCTTGTTCATACTGGTTATCAGCATAATACACTTGGCCTTATGCTTGTTTTTTGTAAAAATAAAAAATTCTAGCTCCTTACAAGGGTCAAAAGCCTGAATTCTTTTTAAAGATCTTATTCCACATTCTTTTTACTTAAGTCTCTTACTTAAAATGAAATGCAAAGTTTCTCGCAGTGACACACATTGTTTAAAATTATAATATTTATATTCGTGATAGGTTGATTTATCACCGAAGGTTTTTGAAATAGTTTTATATTGCCGAAAAATTGGGATTTAGTGAAAGATACGTATAGGCATAAAGGATTAAGAAAGAAATTGGTTACTGAGCTGAGGAATAAAGGCATCCAAGACGAAGCTGTACTTTCCGCAATGTTAGCTCTTCCCCGCCATTTTTTTATGGATAAAGATTTTGTAGAATGGGCCTATCAGGATAAAGCTTTCCCTATTGGTAACAAACAAACTATTTCACAACCCTATACGGTTGCTTACCAGACTAGTTTGTTACGCGTAGAAAAAAGACAAAAAATATTAGAAATAGGGACAGGTTCTGCCTATCAGGCAGCCATCTTAGCGATTATGGGAGCAAGAGTTTATACCGTAGAACGCCAAAAACCGCTTTATCAAAAAGCAAAGAGACGCTTAGAGCAATTAGGCCTGGGCAATGTTCGAACTTTCTATCGGGATGGGTATAAAGGCTTACCTGAATTTGCACCCTTTGATGGCATCCTCGTTACTGCTGGAGCAACAGAAATTCCTCAAGCGCTTAAAGCCCAGTTAGCTATTGGAGGAAGACTAGTCATCCCTGTAGGTGAAAGAGAGTTACAGGTAATGTATCGGATTACCAGAGTTAGTGAAAAAGAATATAAAGAAGAAAGGTTTGATAATTTTTGTTTTGTCCCTTTTTTAGCCGGTCTAAATCGCGTTGGCGACTAATCGCTAAAAATTCGTAATAATATATTTTTTATACCAATATTAACAATATTTATAGTGCGCACACTGAGCAGTATAAGTTTTGGCTACATTCTTGTGTTTTTAGTTGTCACAATGTGTTATATTTTCTGAGAAACCCCCACCTCTCCCCAAATATATTGGAAAGTGATAGAAGCAGGTTAAATTACTTTTAGGCAAAGTACTTACCTGGATTATTAACCTTTAAATACATTATGAGAATAAAAGCGTTCAAAACTAATCTTGTAAGGTCCATACTGATGAGTAGCATGCTATTCATAGGTATGATGGAGGTACAAGCAGAAGTAATTTACGCTATTCCGTTGCAAGGTGCAGAATTCCAGATCGGGACGATGTTGGAGTGGGCCACAGCAAAAGAAACGGAAAGTCATCTTTTTGTGGTTGAAAAATCCATAGATGGTTTTACATTCGAAGGAATAGGAGAAGTAAATGCTGCTGGTGCTTCTGAAAAAGACAAAGGTTATCGCTTTCTGGATGCAAATCCAGGAGGTGAAATTGCCTTTTACCGCTTAAGACAGATCGATACCGACGGGACAACGAGTTACTCAGAGGTAATCGAACTGGACAAAGAGATCCCCAATAATTTTACTGTAACGGCCATGACCAATACGACTACCAGTAACTGGCTGGAAATTGGACTGGAATCCGCGTTAACTGACCAACTGAACTACAAAGTAAAAAATAGCAGACGTGAGTCTATTTTAAAAGGCACACAAAATTTGACTCCTGGTTTAAATGCTATTGCTTTCAACTTGGAAAATGAGTTGGAAGGTACTTATTATGTTATCATGACATTAGGCGAAGAACAGGAAGAAATCGTCATTCGGAAGATAGACGATGAAGTTCGTAAAAAACCTAATGTTGCCAGCAAGAAAAAAAATGGTTCCGGATAGGGATCATTTACAGTAACAAAGCAGAATATTTAATCCCATTCGGAATTTACCGGATGGGATTTTTTAATTTATTGAGACCTCAGTTCTCAAATAGACTGTTTCTATCACATCAAAATATTTCCGATTTACCCTTCTAGAAAAAATACTAAAAGTTTAGTAACTTACCTTAATACAAGGTTTTATATCTTTTTTATGAAAAAAGACATTAATTTTCTACTAAAAAAACTAATTTTATCAAGATTTTCAAAATCTCCAGCTTTAGCGGGTTATAAGCCTCTCCCTGGCCTACCTTCAAATAGAAATTCAACCTGCTCAACATACTTATTGGAACGTCTTGGAAACCATGATTCACCTTAATAACCTTTCAAAACACCTCTTAATATGCTAGTTGACATCACTCTCACCGTTAATGGCCAACAGCTTAGTAAAAGTGTAGAACCTCGTACGCTTCTTGTGCATTTTCTCAGAGAAAATCTCCGCCTGACTGGCACCCATGTGGGTTGCGACACCAGTAGTTGTGGCGCGTGTACAATTCTACTCAATGGCAAAGCGCTAAAATCCTGTACTATGTTAGCAGTTCAGGCAGACGGTAAATCCATTACAACCATTGAAGGCCTGGCAAATAAAGGCCAATTACATCCCATTCAGGAAGGGTTCCACCAAGAACACGGTCTCCAATGTGGCTTCTGTACACCAGGCATGATCATGACCGCCGCTGACTTACTTTCTAACAATGCTAATCCGAATGAAGAAGAAATCCGTGAAGCCCTCGAAGGAAACTTCTGTCGTTGTACCGGATATCACAACATTGTAAAATCAGTCCAATACGCTGCTAAGAAAATGGCTACCAAGGCGCAAACAGTTTAAGGAGCATATTTATCTAGTTTAAATAGTTCATGAGTTTAACCTCATGGCTCTTTCCTCCACACATTAATTATCCTTTAGTAACCTAAAGATGCTAGTAATTCGAGATTTTTTTGCCCTACCGCAGGCTACGCTCTATAAACGATAAACTTCACAAGCCACTTAAACCAATTTACAAAACATCCATAAACCCCTCCATAATATGTCAAGCTATATAGGCTCCTCCGTCAAAAGGTTGGAAGACAAAAGGTTCATAACGGGCAAAGGCCTCTACACTGATGATATCCAGCTCCCCGGAATGACTTACGTATCTTTTGTTCGAAGCCCTCATGCACACGCTAATATTAAAAACGTCGATATTTCAGCTGCTTCAGCTATGCCTGGAGTTGTGAAAATTTTTACCGGTAAAGATATTGCCGACGCTGGAATTAATGGTATTCCCACTGGATGGCAAGTTGATTTCATCAATGGAGATACCATGAAGGAACCACCCCACCCTATGCTGGTTGCTGACAAAGTGCTGCATACGGGTGACGCCATTGCCATGGTCATTGCTGAGTCCTATGCCCTGGCAAAAGACGCTGCTGAAATGGTAACCGTAGATTATGAAGTTCTATCTGCCGTTACT
>CBDUIU010000390.1:0-4905 GCA_965367335.1 uncultured Saprospiraceae bacterium | reverse complement strand
AACAAGTCTATTATTCAATAGCTTCGCATCCTCTTGTTGCGAAGCTTTTATTTTATTTGAAAATGAAAATATATAACAATTAAGTTACGTTAGTTGACATACTTCCCATCCTGGATCATTCCTTCATCCCTACTTGGTCTACCCCACCCTGATGCAGGATCAATCGGTCCACTTTTCCTTCCGCATTGCGATGAAAAGAAATGGCTGCATCTACAACTTTCAAATAAAAACGATTCTTTGATTGTCCATATACCTCGTAACGGGACTGACCTGTCGCTTGTATAAATAATTGGCGCCCTTCCCGGCTTATTTCAATCTTAAAGGAAGGCGACAGTGCATAAATACCGACGTATTCTTCCAGCAGTTTTGCGGTAAGTTTTACCTTTTTCACCACCTCACTCACCTCCACCTTCAATTGTTTTAGGGTTTTTTCTGCGTTGGTATTTCCAGGATTAAGCTGCAAAGACTTTTTATATTGCTCGATGGCATTAGCCGTATCGCCTTGTGCCAACAGCGCTTCTCCCCAACTGTCATAGGGGTTTGCATTATCAGGGTGTGTTTCGGCATTTAAGCTAAAAATGGCAGCAGCGGTTGCCGGGTCATTTTTATTTTTCAGGTAATAATACCCCAACCTGTTCATCAGTGGTTCAGAAAAATCAAACGTTGTGTCCTGATGCTGGCGCAGTTCCTGGTATTGGATCGTCGCTGCTTCCAGTCCATCCTTTGCTAAGGTCTTCGCAAACACTATGCTGATGGGTTTGAGCGGCATTGCTACTGGAATTCCTTTGAGTATTTCTGTAGCTTTGGAGACAACCGTCATTAAATTGTTAGCGGTATTGTTAGTCAGCACAATGAGCACCCTTTTCGGGCCTAACTCCCGACGGATAAAGGTATGAAAGCCGACCCATGCACCGGAGTGACTGACCACTTTTCGGTTATAGGTCCAATCTAGTTTAACGCCCCAACCAAAGCCATATTTGGTAGAGCTGCCATCATTTAATCGCCCTGGGGTAAATGCCCTTTGAATACTGGCCAAACTTATAATTTGATTGGTGTATAGCGCTTGGTCCCATTTGAGTAAGTCTAGTGCCGAACTGTAGATCCCTCCGTCTCCGACCACCCCATTCAGGTAGTTCCAGTCATTATCGATAAACTCCGAGCCATCCGGAGCAGCGAAAAACCCATAAGCACGGTCTGCCAATTCAAAACGGTCATCCGTACTAAAGGCACGACTGTTTGTCATCCCCAGGGGTTCAAATATATTTTTTTGAAAAAAGGTCTGAATATTTTGTCCGGACACTCGTATTATTATCTCACCTAACAGAGCGTATCCGGTATTACTATATTCAAATTTTTCACCTGGCTTGAAGACGGCCGGTGGTTGGTGTTCGGCGAATTGACTAACAATATCCTTGTTAAAGACCGTCGATTTTTCCTGCGGGGCCTTCCCTACATCCCAGTGTTCCTCCATCCAACTGATGTAATCCGGCAAGCCACCGGTGTGGTGCAAAAGATGTCGAATAGTCACCCCCGGATAATTCAATTCCGGCAAATACTTATTGATGGGATCATCATATTCAAGCTGGCCTCGTTCTTCTAACAAGACAATTCCGACACCAATAAATTGCTTGCTGACAGAAGCCAGACGAAAAGAAGTCTGGTCAGTAATAGGGCGTTGTTTATCTGGCGCTGCAAAACCAAAAGACCGGTGAAAACGAACATCCCCGTTTACCGCATACAATAAGGTCCCATTGAATTGCTGGTTAGTATTTAGTTGTTCCAGTAATTGATCCAGTTGTTGAAATGACTCCGCTGTTTGTGCCTTGAGTTGCAGCGGCAGGATCAGCGTAAACAAAAGGATCGATAAGGTACTGAGCAGGTAGATTCGAATTCGCATAAGCTAAGTTTTGCGATCAAATATACTTGCTGGTTTTGGAAAACACATCATCAGATTGGAGAAAAGAATTAAAAAAGCAGGACGCTCAATGAATACTCAGATGGCAAAGAGGTGACAATTCCTCCCAGTATATTGTTTGAAAAATGCCCCAAAATACTTACATTTGTGATGCTAGCTTTCGTGTTGCGGATTTGCCGGTTCCTCACTGGCATTTCCGCTTTTTTATTTTTTTACACGCTTTATTTTTTTTGTGGTTTGCCTTAATTTTAATTCCCGGTCATTTCCCAATAAGTGATAGTGCGTAAGTAATAAGTGATGTGAAATTTGTTAAAAATCGATTTCAAACAGTATGGGTTGCTTGTATTATAATACAGGGGTCAATAAAAAACAAACCCACATTAGCTTTACACTGTTGTGGATTTGTCGTTGCAACTAACTCTCGAGAGCGGATAATGTGGATAGGCGCTGTGGCTTGCTTTCGTAAAATTTACAGAACCTTTGTCCTTAACTCCTTACATCGGAGAGTTTTTTATGCAATTTCATAAGTCTCGAAAATACAACTGTAAATATCACTAAGCTATTTTTCTTAGCCAATTCTATTGATTCTCAAAAATATTTTTGTATTTTTGAAAAAGCTAGCACTTTAAATCAAATAACCCCTTCATTTTCAGGCCATTATTACTTTAAGAATATAACCTGTTACTCAATTTCCTTTCAAAGCTTATTCGAATTGATTTAGCATTAAAAATCCCAAAACACGAAGCAAAGCAGCCTGTTATGGGATTTTTGTAGGTTGACCTGAATGTTAGTTTATTCGCTACCAGCCAGTTTCGTCTTCAATAATGATTTCGATAATTAATTCAATCAAGGTTAGCATAATGACTTCAATTTTAATGAACAAAATATTTATTGTTCAAATATGCAGGACTTTGATTGTGTGTCTATTATCAACAAATGGATTAAAATCAAATATTAATTAATCCGAACAGTGTAATTTCATAACCCTAAAGAATTGATAAGTAAAAGGTTAACTTTTGCAATTAATCGTGTCTTATGCAATATCTAAAGGACTTAATTAAACTGGTTTCTCCTGCCCGGCTTAGGATAAGTCACCTAAATACAAGCAAAAGGAGCAATTTAAATCAGTTATCCAGTCTTTACCTGGGGATCCATACTGGTGAGATAAAATCAGATGAAGATATTCAACATGCCTTCTTCGCTGATCATTCCAAGGGACTTAATTATAGTAGAAACCTGAAAAACAGGCTATTTCAAAAGCTACTAAATTATATATTTTTAATTGATTTTGATAATAAGACGCCAACTCATATCAAAGAGCTTTATGGCTGTTATAAAAATTATGCAGCTTTTCAAATCATGTTTGGCCTTGGTCTTTCCAATATTTCGATTCCGCTTGCCAAACGAACCCTCAAAAAATGTGTGGAATTTAACCTGACCGAGCTTGTTGTCTCTATTAGTCGAAAGCTTCAAACTTATTACGGTAATTCACAAGGCAATCAAAAAGAATTTCTTCATTATTCGGAGTTGACCCTGGAATATTCTGAGCGCTTACATGCTGAAATCCAGGCAGAATATTATCGACATAAAATTCAATTCCACTTTGTCAATTCAAGAGCAGCACAGACTGAAGTCCTCCCTGAGCTGGCAGTTTACTGTTCCAAGGCGCATATTCTTGCCTTAGAGCATCAGTCTTTCAAACTCTATTTTCATTATTATAAAATGGAAATGATGCGGCATCAAATACTGGCCGACCATCAGCAGGTGGTTAATATCAGCCAACGGGCTTTGGATCATTTTGCGGAAGAAAACTGGCCGCTAAATAACTATGAACAATTTACTTTCCGGATGAATGCCGTACCTGCCCATATCCATTTGCGTCAATACGAGGAGGCATTATCTAAAATTCGTCAATGTTTTAACTATACAAAACCAAATCATACTAACCATTATATCGTTTTATTCTACCAGGTGCTTTTCGCTTTGCGGAGCAAACAATTCCACCTCGCCATCGAAGCCCTTGACCTTGCCTTACCCCTGAATCAAATTCCTTCTGCCAGCTTGCGTGAGCAATGGCGAATCACCGAAGCTTATATCGCTTTTTTTACGGATCGCCCTTTCCGCCTCGGCAAACTCCTGAACGAGGTGCCTATTTTTGTCAAGGACAAACGCGGTAACAATATTAATTTGATCATTATCCAAATTCTCTTTTTCCTGCGTAAAGGCCGTTACGGTGCGATCATCGACCGGGTTGATGCGCTCGAGCTCTATGCTTACCGACACCTACGCAAAGATGAAACTTACCGATCCAACTGTTTCATCAAAATGCTCGCCGTTATGGTCAAACAGGATTTTCATCTCGTAGCTACTCAACGCAACGCAAAGCCCTACCTAAAACGACTTGAAGAAATGCCGCTCAACCTGGCCCGCCAAGGCGCTGAGATGGAATTGATCCCTTACGAAGAATTATGGGAAATTGTAACTGAAATGTTGGACGTACAACGACATATTGTCAGAAGGCGTGGCTAAGCCTCCTTTAAAATCTCTTGGCCGGACTCTTTGCAGTCTCTGCATTCATACCTAATTAATGTTCCGGAAAAACACCCCCGGCCATCACCATGCTTTCTAAAAAGGCCGGTTGGTTGATCTCAAAATCGGGATCGTGCCGGTTAAAATAACTGACCATTTGCTCGGTTGGCATATTGCCGGTAAGGTCATCCTTAGCCATCGGACAGCCACCGTATCCTTTGATGGCTCCGTCAAATCGACGGCAGCCACTTTGGTAAGCTGCATGGATTTTTTCTTCCCAGTTGTGTGGTTGGGTATGGAGGTGAGCTCCGAATTCCACATCCGGATAAGGAGGTATCAAATTGCCAAACAGGTAATCTATGCTCTGAGGATTGGAGACACCGATGGTATCCGATAATGACATGATCCGGATGCCCATATCGGCTAATACATCAACCCACTTTTGCGCAATCTCCACATTC
>CBDUIU010000389.1:0-4912 GCA_965367335.1 uncultured Saprospiraceae bacterium | reverse complement strand
CGTCCCCAAAGCATTGATTTCAATTTCGCCGTAATTATAGGTGTCCCCGGAAGGATCGATAAATACTTCAAAGTCATTATTATAAAAAATGACGGTATCTCTTTGTTTTAGATTTCCCCAAATATGAGGAGCCTCCATTCGGGCAAAAACATACAGGTAATTCTCGTCCCAAAGCATTTTAATCTTCGTGTCGAAATCCGGTATTTTCACCCCTTCAATATCCACAAAGGGCGCCGTAAACGGTGTGTTTTCCCAACTGCGTTCATTCGCCTGACCATCAATTATTAATGGATCAGTGGTTTTTACAACAATATAATGATTAGGAAAAACAATCTCTTCGGAGACATCAATACTTAGGAGGACAGGTGGTTGGCTGACAATTTTGCAGGAGAATAGCAAAACCAATAAGAACAGATTTTTCATCCGGGAAAGATAGGAAAATTCGCAAAGCTACTAAATGATGAAAGCCACCAAACTCTTTTTCTGTGAAGAAAAAAAGTTGTATGGTGGCTTTCTTGTCAATTGGGGCTATAAAGAGTATCAGTAAACAAACATCTTTAAACATCTACATTACGCGAAAGATCACACAGTTAGATCATCCAATATATAGCAATACTATTTACCGGAGGCACATCATTGGCAGATGCACAAAACTGTTAATTCAGGATACGAATTAGGTAATTGGGAGAGAAAATTTGAGAAAGGTTTGGGATAGACTTTTGCTACAACGGAAAGGCTTGGTACGTTGTAAATATATAGATAATATTTTTTTGTAATGTATAAAATCTTTAATTTTTTTAATTAAAAACGGAAATTTGTATAAAAAATACGTTTAAACACGGATGAAAAAACCGTAGCCACCTTCTTTTTTTCTTATATTTGGGAGATTATTAGTTATATCCGTAAAATGCAAGCATATTATTCCTGTTAATTATATGTTTGAGATGAAATGAAGGAAGTCCTGAATAATACCAATCCGTATTCGGAAATTATGCTCTCAGCGATCAAGCTGCAAATTGCAGTATTAAATCGGGAGGGAGAAATTGTGGCCATCAATAAAGCTTGGGAAGAATACGCAAGTGAAGAAGGAAAATGTACAGGTTTCGCTTCGATTGTCGGGACGAACTATTTAACTATGTGTCAAATTGCGATTGATCAGGGCCTAACGATGGCAACAGAGCTTCAAAAAGGGATCACCGCGATTTTGGAAGGCTACGAAACGGAATTCAGCATAGAATATACCAGCCCTTTTTATCCACCCGAAGAGGCACCTTTTTTTAGGGTTGAAGCAAAAAAGTATAGCGACGAGTTTGAAGGCGTTATACTTTCCCGGGAAGTCATTACAGAGCGCGTGCGGGAAAGACAAAAGCTGATAGAAAGCGAATCAAATGCGACGACCTTATTTGATTATTCACCGATATTAATCTGGGAAGAAGATTTTTCTGCGATAAAGCAGCATCTTAAGCTATTAGCAGCATCAGGAGTTACCGATTATCGAGCATATTTTGATGAGCATCCGGAAGAAGTCGCTGAACTAGCTTCCAAGATTAAGGTTACCCAGGTCAACAAAAAGAGTATGGAGTTTTACAACGTGACAACCGTCGAAGAACTCAATACGAATATTGGTGATTGGTTTCTTGAAGATTCATTAGAGGTTTTTAAAGAAGAATTAATTGTATTGGCCCATGGCGGGACAAAATTTGAGAGTGAAATATCTGTCATTACCCCTCAAGGTGAAATTAAGTACTTATTTATTGCGGTATCCGTGCCTCCTCAATACATGGAGACATTTGAAAAAATAATGGTTTCATTTGTTGATGTAACCGAGATGAGAGAAACAAAGAAGAAGCTGGCTGACACCATGAAAGCACAGGTGGACAGCATTATGGTTGGCCAGGAAAATGAAAGAGCGCGCATTGCAGCAGAGCTACATGATAGCATTAATCCATTGTTGACACTTGCCAGGTTAAATATTGATGCTATAACCCCTTATTATAACAAAAACAAAAAACTTCCGCAGGATCAATTGTGCAATATCAGTAATTTGTTGGATAGTGCCATGCTGGGGATCAAAGAGATTTCCAGTAATTTAAGTCCGACTATTTTAAAAGACTTTGGATTATCTAATGCACTTCAACATCTATGTGATAAGATAAATCAGAGTACTCAACTATCCGTTAATTATCAGAGCCATGGTTTTGAAGAGCGATGCGAGCTTAAGGTAGAAATAGCATTATATCGGATTAGTCAAGAACTACTTAATAATATACTCAAACATGCCCATGCTTCTAAATTAGAGGTACAACTTGTTCGACACCGGGAAAGTATCGTGTTAATGGTCAGTGATAATGGAGTTGGATTTGATACGACAGCCATCCTCACAAATGGGAAAGGGCATGGCTTAAAAAATATTATTAGCCGGGTAGAGGCCATTGATGGAACACTTAATATTGATTCAGCAATAGGAAAAGGGACAACTATAATTGTTGAATTATCTATATGAATTATGATAGAAGAATTAATAAAGGTTTTTTTGGTAGACGATCACCATCTCTTTAGAGAGGGTATCCGGGGTATCTTAGAAAGTTTTGCTCCGGTAAAAGTCGTTTGTGAGGCGGCTAATGGTAAAGAAGTATTAGCACTTTTGCCGAAAGTGGAAGTTGATGTCTTAGTACTGGATGTTGATATGCCAGAGATGAATGGCTTAGAATTGATGAATCAGTTGTCCAAACATTATCCTTCCATAAATGTCCTGATTTTCTCAACGCATAGTGATACTCAATACATTAATCATTTAATGCTAAAAGGGGCTAAGGGGTATATTCTAAAAAATTGCAAAAAAGGTGAACTGATCAGTGCGATCAAAACAGTTAGTAACGGAAACAGCTATCTCAGTCATTCGGTTTCTCAAAAACTTTTTCAATCCTCAGAAAAAACAGCATCAGAAACGATTGACTCAAACCCTTTGACCACTCGGGAGATTGAGGTTTTAAGACTTGTTGCTCAGGGACTTACCAATCAGGAGATTGGCAAAATGCTATATATAAGCCACCGTACTGTTGACACCCACCGTCGAAATATGATGACTAAGTTGGATTTGCACAATGCCGCAGCGCTAACAAAATATGCAGCTCAAAATGGCCTGTTGATGGATTAAGCTGATTTTATTCCGCCCCAAAATACGTCCTAGAACGTAGCCTAAATACGTTATTCCCCTCTTAACGGTACGTGCATAATTGTTGTTATTTTGTGGACATAATCCTTCAGCACGAAAAACCAACATACTCCCCAATTAAAATTAACTCGTATTAATTTTCAAATGAAAACAGATTTTAACTGAAAATTTGTTTTCATTTGGTTTTTTGGGGTAATTAAGGAACTAACTGAAAGTTTGTCGAGAGCGTGATTCCTTTATTTAATAAAGGAATACTAGAGGGCTACTAACAAACTTTGTAAGGAAGTTCCGTATAAGAGGTGTTCCAATTTATTGGTAATACCTCTTTTTTTATTGCATTAAAATATAAATTCCAGCATCATATTATAATAAGAACAATTCTTATTGCCACCGTCTTTAATTGTGCAATGAAGTGCGAATTAGTCTTTTTTTTCTTTGCGAAAGTCGTCGCAATACTCTGAAAATTAATACGCCTAGTAGTAGTCCCCACAATAAATATCCTCTCTCCTGGTAAAAAATTTGCCGGGTATAAGAACGAAAGAAGATAATCCAGATCCAATAACCACCAATCAAATGCAGCAACTTCCATTGCGTTGTATTGAGTTTGTTTTTGAAATAGGGAAATGTCGTCAGTACCATCAGGTACATGAAAACGTAAGCCAGTCCGCCGCCAAGTAGGGAGGTCTTTTTTGCCAATGTAAAAACCGGGTGAATACTGTTTTGTAACCAGATCAAAAAAATCAAATGAAAAGTATGGGTTACCCCAAATGCCAAGCCCAAATGTGGGCGGTACTTTAAGAGCCAGTCAGTTAAAGGGTTTTTTAGAAAATACTGAAAACTAGCGGCGCCAAATGCCAGAGCAAAAAGAAAGGCACTGATCCGGGCCGTCCAGCGGATAAGCAGGCGGATGGCAATTTCGTCGGTACCGTTGATATAAACATGTAGTGCGGACAAGCCACCCACGACCAATGTTACACCAAAAACGGTCTTAAGATAAGTCGAAGATTTAAAATCAATAGCCATTAATTTCGCTTAAATGATTATTTGGGTTGGATCAAGGCCGCTGCGACTACCTGTTTCATCTCCTCAAACTCTGCCTTGTCAAACAAGCGCGTCAAAAAGATGATCTTCCCGTTCTTGTCTAAAACCACATTCCGGGTAACACCAGCCCCCTCGGCTGCTATCTGATAAAAGATCTTCCCGCCCGGATCCAATGCTAAGGGATAAGTCACCTTCATTTTTTCACCAAACTGTTTTACCTTTTCCAGCGGCTCGTCTAAGTCCACACCGATTAACATCAAGCCTTGATCCTTATAAGCTTGCCAGACCTCCTTCTCCAGGTGCGGCATCTCTTTCCGGCAGACGCTGCACCAACTAGCTGTAAATTGCAGGATAACGACCCGGCCTTTAAGCTTCTCCAGCGAGGTCGTCGTACCGTCGGTGAGTTGGAATTCGATATTCTCCAGGTGATCACCGACTTGGACGATGTAGCCACGGTTCTTGGAGGGTTGTGCTTGGCAAGAGAAGAGGAGGGAAAAAAAGCAAAGGATTAGGCATGGTGCGGTGTAATTCATGAGGCCAATGATTTAAAAGTAAATATTATTAAAGGTAGGGAAAAATGGTGGAATGGGAGAGGTACCGTAGGGTCTTAGACCCTACGGGGTTTATAGACCCACGGGGTAGGCTGTTCAAAATGGTGAAAAAAACGAACTCACTTTTCAGATGATAATTATTCAT
>CBDUIU010000388.1:0-4917 GCA_965367335.1 uncultured Saprospiraceae bacterium | reverse complement strand
CAAAAGTGCTGGCTGAACGACTCGTGCAACGAACGGAGAGAAGTAGTATGTGAGAAATTATGGGGGCTTAATCTGTTTTTATTTTTTTAAACCCCAACCCATTTCCCAGTTACCATCGGCAGCTACTTTGGCTAAGTCTATTTGACCCTTTGCGGCAAACATCAAACTGGGCTGAATTGGTTCCCTTTCTAACAACATTAATCCGTAACCTCCTTCCTGAGCTGCTAAGTTGCTTCCTGCTGCTCTCGCCACACACATGCCAGCCCTTGTCAACACGGAGGTTTCTCCGACATGCGCACCAACGATTATCCGATGCCCTCGTGTTTGCAAGGAACGCACCATCTCTAAAGAACGAATCACTCCACCTAATCTTGAGACTTTAATGTTGCCGATAAAACGCCCCTGTACCTGATCTAGTTGTTCTAAGTCGTTCAAACTACAAAGACTTTCATCTAAAATGATTGGTAGGTCTAGTGCCCTACTGATTTCACTTAGTGCCTGGAAGTTTTTTGGCGCTACCGGTTCTTCAATTCCGAATAGGGGTACAGCTAAATTGGAAAGGTGGTGAATTGCCGCGCTGGTATTTCCTTGCCAGAGATTATTAGCATCCAGGCGGATGCGGATATTTGGCAAGCCAGATGATTCACTTAACTTCTGCAGCTGTTGTAGCTTGAGTTGGTCTTTACTCAAATCTCCATTCACCTTCACCTTGAAATCTGTAAAGCCCGCAGCGAGGTATCGCTGGCAGAGTGCAATGAATTTTTCTTCGCTACTATCTCCCAGAACACCAGTGTAAGTATAGACCGCCTTTGCTGGTTTTTGCCCTAATAATTTTTCAACCGACATTTCCTCTTCTCTTGCAAAAAGATCCAGTAACGCTGTTTCGATTGCACAAAAAGCTGCCGGATGTTGATCAATTTCCAGGCGATTTTCGCTTATCCATTCTTTTAACAAGGAAATAGTAGTACAGTCTTTTTCGATCAACTTGATTTTCCGCGTCACCCATGCCAGTGCACCGGGAACATCTTCATTGGTGACGTAGGTGCGTGGACAGCCTTCGCCAAAACCAACCAGCTTGTTTCGCCTGGCTTCACACCAGACACTTTCGCCCTGAGCCCTAACGGAAGAGGCTTGTTTAAATACAGTTTTAAGCGGTAGGAAAAGTTCAGTTGGATATAAACGAAGGGCGTTGGTCATTTTTTTGAGGTTGAAAACCTAAGGTAAGAATATTATTTTGGAGTGAACTATAATCAGTTTTTGATTGCTTCAATTTGTGATAAAAAAGGGGAAGCGTAATTATCATTTGGTATAATTACGCTTCCATTAAATACTACCTTGCTGACCGACTGTTTTGGTACTCGTGGCCAACCTATTAATCAAAAGGGCCGGAGGAATTGCTAAAAATTTTATACTGGTCTTTTGATTGATATCGTTCACAGCAAAAACAACTGTGGTTTTAAGTCATTGGTGGAAATTCGAGCATAGCGCATAACACACCACCCATCAAAACTAAAGTAATTAGCCAATAGCCAAAATGAATAAATATGTATTTTCCGCCTCTTCTCTCGAATAGTGCATTGATGCCTAATAAAGGTAGGGCTAGAAAAATAGCTGCAAATACACCATGTACAGCACCATGGCTAAAAGTTCGGTGGCGATCTCCATACTTTGCCATAAACGCATTAAATTCAACTTGCATGGCACTTCCTGATTCCGCAATTTCAGGCATCATCAATCCAAACATATTGGTTTGATGGATAACTAAATTAGTATAGAAAATAGAGAGCATTACGGCAAATAAATAAGATACTCCAAAGATAACCGCCATGTTCCCACCTTGTAAAGATTCTTCGGTGAAACCATTGACTTTCATCCAGGGCCCTCCGACTAATTTGGGGTGATAATAAACGGCGCCTACGATCATAGGAATCAAAGCGACGAGGAAATACATGTAAAAATTCTCAGGCATGATTGGTTGGTTTAAATATTTGTAAATAGTTTATTTATCGAATAAATTTAAACAATAAGTTTTAATTAAAGAAATTTTTTCTGTATCCTTTTGATTAAATTACCGTTCTGATAGGCTTGAAGTTAAATTCAAAAAATATTTAGGGATAAAATGTTACATTTGATATCATGCCCCATCGGGTTACAGCAAATCCGAAATAAGTAGGTGTTTTATGCTGTATTTTATTGAGTATATCTTGATCTAAGATCGGCAGTGCCGGTTTACTAAAACGATAATATGAGTACCTCTTCAAAACAAATTGACCAACTTTTCCAAAGTCAGCTTTATCTCTACTTCCATGAAAATATCTTAACGGAAGAACGCACTAAGCAAGAGTGTGCCTTTATTGAAAAGTGTTGTGTGACTCCCAACAGCGGACTGATTCTTGACCTGGCTTGCGGACATGGGCGGCATACTAATATTTTGGCAAAAAAAGGCTATGAAGTTACGGGAGTAGACATTAATACCGACTTTTTGAAAATTGCCAGAACGAATGCTCAAAAGAAGGGTTTACAAGTTGGTTACATCGAGTTAGATATTCTTCAACTCAATAGCCGCGACCAGTATGATACCGTTTTATTATTGATGAATACCCTTGGTTTTTTTGATCGTAAGGATGCCAAGCATCTGTTTGATAAAATTTATCAAGCGCTGAAACCAGGAGGTAAAGCTCTAATAGATACTAAAAATCGAGATATTATCCTGCGTGAAGCCCAAACTTGTAGTGTCACTGAGCACGGAGAGGACCTCATGATTGACCGGTTATCTTTTGATCCTAAGTCCGGTACGACGACCAATCGACGAATTTACATAAAAGAAGGCCAACGCCATGATGTACCTTTTTCAATGACAGCTTATAATTTTACAGACTTGAAGGAGATGGCTGAGGATACAGGTTTTAAAATAAGGGAGGTCTATGGCAGCTGGGATGGAAAAGATTTCGATGAATATTCGAAACGCATCATGTTGGTACTAGAAAAATAAACAATTATCATGTCTTTGCTTCTACGCCAGGAGACCTCCAATGACTATGAAGCTGTTGCTGATGTAATCAAGGATGCATTTGCTCAGGTGAAAGAGAGTGACCAAAGTGAACCGCGGCTTGTTGACCGTCTGCGCTACTCTACAGCCTTTATTCCCGAGTTATCCATCGTTGCCGAGGTCGGGAAAAAAATCGTAGGCCATGTTCTCTTGACAAAAATTAAAATTAAAAACGAAACCAACAGTGTTGACGCTCTGGCACTGGCACCCATATCCGTTCACCCCAATTATCAGAAACAAGGAATTGGCGGTGCTTTAATCAATGAAGCACATCGCAGGGCCCAAGCCCTGGGGTATGGCTCGATTATCCTGGTAGGTCATGCTGATTATTATCCCCGATTTGGTTACGAGCCTATAAGTAAATATGATATTGAACTGCCTTTTCCTGCACCGGCAGAAAATTGTATGGTGATCGAAATGGTGGAAGATAGTTTGAAAGGTGTTAACGGAATGGTGGAATACGATTCCATCTTCTTTGAAAAATAACTCACCTCACTCCCCAAATCTCACATCCAAATTTTTTAGAATAAAGTCTATTTAATAAATTGATCTGGAAAATATGAAAAACACATTTTACCTATCTGTTTTATGCATAATAATCGCTGGTGTTCTAGAAACCAAAATCTTTAAATAACCAGAACAATAAAACTACTACTTTATGCAAAAGAAATTTTGGAATAGCGAAAAAATTCTAAGCATTTCTGCCATGCTGGTCAGCCTATGTACATTGATTGTCTTTATCTATCAAACTAACTTGATTCGCAAAGAACAATACCTTTCCGTATTTCCTTACTTGTCTTTAGGGCATTCCGGGATTAACACGGATACATATAGTTATGTGTTGAAAAATGATGGCATTGGTCCGGCTTTAATTACGCACATAAGTATACAGGTAGGAGACTCAACTTTTCAAGAGGATTTACCAAGTTATTTAGGCCGAACAAAAATAAAAGCGGATAGCATCGATTTTTATTATTCGAATATCTCACCTGGAAGGTTGGTGCCGGAAAAAGAAGAAATTGAAATTATCTCAAGTCGTGGAGGGTATAAAGTATCAAATAAGATCTATGATAAAATTGTCCGGGATAGTGTGATTCTTATCATTGAGTATGAATCCATCTATGGAGAAAAATGGCGAGTTTCAGGCGTGTCTGCTTCGCCGATTAAATTGAACTGAGGAAATGAGAAAGTTTATATACGGTGGCCTGGTGTCATTGCTTTTGTTGAATATCATAGCCTGTAACCATGCCTGGCGCTTTACCCACTTTTCAGATAGTCAAGCTACTCGCACAAAACCTGAGCAACTGTCTTTCGGCCAAAAGGCGCAAATCGCCTTGTTTGGTATTCCCAATGCCAAGCCTATAAATCATACAGTTCCTGATCGACCCTACGAAATAATATCCCTACAAAGCCAGGAAACCCTCGAAGCCTGGTATATTGAAGTTCCCAAGGCTAAAGGTGTCGTCGCCATCTTCCACGGATACACTGGCTGTAAAGATAAAATGCTCAACTATGCCGAAGAATTTCATCAGCTGGGCTATTCCACTTTCTTACTTGACTTTATGGGGAGTGGTGGTTCCACCGGCAATCAAACTACCATCGGTTACAAAGAGTCGAGAGATGTCAACGTGACTGTTGATTACCTAAAACAACGTTTTCCTAATGAGCGACTTATTCTTTTAGGGGAATCCATGGGAGCTGTAGCAATCATGAAAGCCATGTCTGAAAAACCTTTGGCTGCAGACCAACTCATCCTTCACTGCCCTTTTGGGTATATGAAAAAAACAACAGAAAAGCGCTTTGAGGCGATGGGCTTACCTTCTTTTGCTTTAGCAGATATATTGTTAGCTTATGGTGGCTTACTCAGT
>CBDUIU010000387.1:0-4928 GCA_965367335.1 uncultured Saprospiraceae bacterium | reverse complement strand
TTTGGACCCCAAAGTGGCCAAGTACCCGCATGAGTTAATTACCTATGGTGGGAATGGTGCCGTTTTTCAAAATTGGATACAGTACCGGCTTACCATGAAGTACTTGGCAGAAATGACCGATGAGCAAACCCTCGTGCTCTATTCTGGTCATCCACTTGGCCTCTTCCCCTCAAATAGAGAGGCACCCAGAGTAGTCGTTACCAATGGTATGATGATTCCTAATTATTCCAGTAAAGACGATTGGAATCGTTATAACGCACTTGGTGTAACCCAATATGGTCAGATGACGGCCGGCTCTTTTATGTATATCGGACCACAGGGAATTGTACACGGGACCACCATCACCTTGCTCAATGCTGGCCGTAAGAAAGGACTGGGGAATAATGATTTGGCCGGAAAAGTTTATGTGACCTCAGGCTTGGGAGGGATGTCCGGCGCTCAGGCGGGGGCTGCTGTAATTACCGGGGCGGTCGGCGTGATTGCAGAAGTGGATCCAGCCGCAGTACAACAACGGATTACAGATGGGTATATTCTAAAAGAAAATGTCTATACCGATTTGGAGTCATTGGTGCTTCGGATAGAGGAATGCCGGAACAACAACTCCGCCATTGCATTGGTGTATGAAGGAAATGTAGTGGATTTGTGGGAGTATTTTGTTGAAAATAAAGTAAAAATTGAACTGGGCTCCGATCAAACTTCTCTTCACAATATTGATGACCTGGGATATTGTCCACAAGGATATAGCTTTTCTGAGGCGGAACATCTGTTGAATACAGACAAACCTCGTTTTATGGAAGCAGTGTATGCGACGCTACGGCGTCATGTCAAGGCTGTAAACAGCATGGCGGAAAGCGGTATGTACTTCTGGGATTATGGCAATGCTTTTTTGAAGGAAGCTGGAGATTGTGGAGCAGACGTATGGAAAAATGAAGCAGAAGGACTGTATAAATATGCTTCCTACGTTGAGGATATTATGGGGCCAATGTGTTTTGACTATGGCTTTGGTCCATTTCGTTGGGTGTGTTGTTCGGGGGAAAAGTCGGATTTACAAAAAACGGATGAAATTGCCGCGGAAGTAATTAAGGCAATGTTGGAAGAGGCACCGGAGGAAATTCACGGCCAGCTGATGGACAATCTTCGATGGATTGAAGCTGCGGAAGAAAATTTACCGGTGGTAGGTTCATTTTCTCGAATTCTATATGCTGATGCAGAAGGTAGAATGCGGATTGCTGAGGCTTTTAATACGGCAATTCGGACAGGAGAGCTAAAAGGACCAGTAGTTCTTGGGCGAGATCATCATGATGTTTCAGGAACGGATTCCCCGTACCGGGAAACAGCAAATATATATGACGGTTCGCGGTTCACCGCAGATATGGCGGTACAAAATGTGATAGGCGATGCATTTCGGGGGGCGACCTGGGTATCCCTCCACAATGGTGGAGGAGTAGGTTGGGGCGAAGTGATCAACGGGGGCTTTGGCATGGTGTTGGACGGAAGTGAGGATGCAGATCGTCGATTAAAGAGCATGTTATTTTGGGATGTAAACAATGGGATCGCCCGTAGAAGCTGGGCGCGTAATAAAGAAGCCATATTCACAGCAAAGAGAGCGATGCAATTCAATCCTAATCTGCAAATTACCTTACCCAACCTGGCTGACGATGAATTGGTCAGAAACGTTGTGAGCAAGAATTTCGCAGAAAAAAATGAATAACATATATGTTTTCATTGCTGAATGACTTATACACGCTTTCTTGCAACGGTTATCAATTGAAATAATCACTTATTTGATCACCTAATTTATAACAGATATGCAAAAAAATTATTACGATAAAGCTAAAGACATTTACGACAAGATCTATTCAGGCCGATTAATGGAAGCATTTGAGGAATACTATCACGAAGACTGCGTACTGATTGAGGCAACAGGTGAAGTTCGTAGAGGAAAAGCGGCTAATCGGGCTGTTGAATTAGGCTTTGTTAACAATATTAAAGAATGGAAAGACGGTGCAGTGAAGTGCATAACTGCAAATGAAGAAGAAGGTGTCACCATGGTTGAATCCTGGCTGGATGTCATTATGAGTAATGGAAAGCCATTTAGATTGGAGCAAATTGCCAGACAAAAATGGAAAGATGGCCAAATCATAGAAGAGCGATTTTATTTTACACCAGAACTGGTTTCTGCTTAGATTATTCGATTTTTTCCGGGAATAAGCTCCCATTAACAGCAGATCTTGCACAGGCATGATCTGCTGTTTTATTTTTATAGATAATTTTGTTGTTTTTCACAGAAGCCTGGTATATTGGAAAAAATATCAATATGCTCCGGTTACTACTCTTTTTGATAATCCTGGTTTTTGGGTTATCCACTTGTTCCAGCCTAAAGAAAGCCATGAAAGGTGGTGAATTGGAAGCCACTCAGTCCCTGACAACGGTGCCCATCATCAAAAATAAACGCCTTAATTTTGTAGAGGTACAGATCAAAGATGAAACGTATCTCTTTTTCATTGATACCGGTGCCCCTAATATTGTCTCCGAAGAACTTGCAGCCCATTTAAACCTCGAACCAATTAAAAAGCTCAAAACCGGAGACTCTCAGGGCAATTCTCAAAAAACAGTGTATGTCAGACTCCCGGAAATGTGGGTGGGCGATTTTCGCTTTACCAATACGGCAGCTATGATCGCTGATCTGTCCGGTACACCAGGTATTCAATGTTTAGGAATCGATGGGATTATAGGAAGTAATTTGATGCAAAAGGCGATTTGGCAATTTGATTTTATCAATGAAAAAGTTCACATCGCCCGCACCAAAGCTGACTTGCCCCATGCAATTAATGACCTTAGCGGGATACCTTTTACGACCAATTTATTTCAAACACCGAAATTCGAGGTAGATTTTGGCGCCGTCAACAAAAAAGGGGTAAAGCTTGACCTGGGTTCAGCTAATGGGATTGATGCGAATAAAAAAGCTTTTACCCGTTTGAAAGAAGAGCATCCGGGGCTGAATTATCTCACCCGGCTGGGCAGTTCCAGCTATGGGATCTTTGGGAGTGAAAAAAAGTTGGATAGTACGTATCATTCAAATGAAATACCCATCGCAATTGCTGGTGAGACCTATGGGGATCAAAATATCCGTTTTCAAAATAATAAGCGTACCGTTAAGATCGGAATGAAGTTTTGGGAACACTTCCTGTTAACGATCAATTGGTTTGAAAATGAATTCTATTTACAACAGCAAAAGACATTGGCAGACACCAGCTATTTGAGTTTTGGATTTTCTCCCCTTCATCAGGATAGTTTTCTAATTATTAATGCGATGGAAGTGAATGGACCGGCTATGGAGGCGGGCTTACAATTGGGAAACCAAATCTTGGAATTGAATGAAAAGAATGTAAAAAAGGTATCGGTTGAGCAATGGTGTGAATGGTTAAATGGTAGCATAGTAGGTTTTAATACCGAAGCATTAACCATAAAAGTCAAAGATGAAGAAGGGAGGATAAAAAAAGTTGAATTGCAAAAAAGAGATTTACTCAGCGACTAATTAGGGCCTAATATAGATGTTTAGCTTTTTCAACGTTTGCAGGTAAAAGCCTAGCTATCTGTTTATATCACTTTGAAAAATGTAAAATTATCTTTTTTGCGGAACGATTCTTAAAAAAATTGGTTTTTTAACCAAAGCGGTGTATTTTTGCACCTGCAAATTAACTCCCTCCTTAGCTCAGTTGGTTAGAGTGCCTGATTGTGGTTCAGGAGGTCGCTGGTTCGAATCTAGCAGGAGGGACTGAAAAGGTCATTCGTTTAAGACGGATGGCCTTTTTGCATTAGCGCTTTAAAAAAGAAATCCTATTTTTGCGCCGATTCATTCAATAGATATAATATGACAGAAAAGAAAAGAGGCATTCTACCCAGAAAAATTAAAGGCTTTCGTGATATCGATCCAGATCTCAATCAGTTGCGGTGGCATATCATAGAAACGGCTAGCAAAGTTTACCAGTCGTATGGCTTTGAACATTGGGACACACCCGTCTTAGAATACGCCGACACCCTCGGGAAATATATGCCTGCAGAGGGTCCGCAGCAAGGAGCCGTTGCCGGAAATGTCTATGCTTTTAATAGTCCTGAACTAGAGCCAGTATACAATGAGGAAGGGGCAGAGTTGAAAGACGATTCAGGAAAAACCGTCATGGAAAATCATTTTTTAGCCTTACGATATGATCTGACTGCTCCCTTGGCAAGACGAATCTCCGAAGACTTATGGCTCCAAAAGAAAAATGGCCAGCTCAATGAGCGGAATGCTCCTCTATACCGTCGGTATCAGTATGGTCCTGTTTTCCGGTATGAAATCAAACTGGCTCCTGGCCGCTTTCGTGAATTTTGGCAAATAGATTTTGATACCGTCGGTACGCCTGATGTTACGGCGGATGCTGAGATTGCCATGATCCTTTCGGATGCACTCGAAGCGATTGGCCTGGAGCGTAATACCTATTTGGTCAACATCAATAACCGTAAGATTCTCAAAGGTTTTCTGCGAAGTATTGGTGTACAGCAGGAACAGCAGGAAGGAGATATACTCCGTGTAGTTGATAAGCTGGATAAAATTGGGATGGATAAGGTGAAATTGGAATTGGGTATGGGGAGAGAAGACAGCTCCGGTGCTCCGGTTGCCGGTTTGGGGCTGGACGCTGGTTCAATTGAAAAGATTGAGCAGTTTTTTCAGGTTTTTGAGGAAAAAATGAACCGTCAGGAAGTGCTGCAACAGCTGGAAGGTAAAATCGGAGATAATGATATATCCCGGGAAGGTCTGGAAGAATTACGCAGAATTGATCAAGCCCTGGTGGCAGCCGGTTTTGATGAGGAACGGGTGATTTTTAATCCGATTTTAGTGCGCGGTATGGCTTATTATACCGGTCCTATTTTCGAAGTAGAATCTT
>CBDUIU010000386.1:0-4939 GCA_965367335.1 uncultured Saprospiraceae bacterium | reverse complement strand
GGAAACGAGAGGAATTTGTTGCATTGGCAGAACAAGTAGGTGAGAAATTCAGGGAAGCAATGAGATGTGCCCGTGACCTAAAAGAGAAGCAAACTACCGCAGTACTAGACCCTAAGGAAACATTTAAAGCCATGGTGAATCATTGCCCAAACATTCCACAAAAAATGGCGGAAAATCTTTCTAACACAGTAAAATGACGTAGGTTCTAGTTCTGATATTAGGACTTATACTAAGGGAACGCGAAAGGACGACAGACTGTCCTTTCGCGTTTGTGATTTTTATACGATTACATAAAACCTAAACAACAAATGATCGTTATCCTACTTTGAGGGTATAAGTATTCCGGTGATTGTTGTGAAAATTCGAAAAGAACAGTATTAAAAGCCCTTTTTTTTGCAAATTTGCAATTCAAAATTCAAAGCACATGTTAGAACAATCGATTGATATCGAAGCACTAAATCAGCAAATTAAAATTGAAAGTGCCTTTATTGAGCAGCTATTACAAACGACTGAAAAAGTTATTGTCGGTCAGGATTATATGATTGAACGGCTCTTGTTGGGCTTACTTTCTAAAGGTCATGTATTGCTCGAAGGTTTACCAGGCCTGGCTAAAACCCTTTCGATCAAAACGCTTTCAAAGGCCGTTAATGCGGAGTTCAGCAGAATCCAATTCACTCCGGACCTCTTACCCGCAGATATTGTAGGTACTATGATCTACAACCCTAATAAAAATGACTTCACGGTCCGGAAGGGGCCTATCTTTGCCAACTTTGTTTTAGCGGATGAAATTAACCGGGCTCCTGCAAAGGTTCAAAGTGCGCTGCTAGAGGCGATGCAAGAACGACAGGTGACAATTGGCAACGATACTTTTTTATTGGAAGAACCCTTTCTTGTACTGGCAACCCAAAACCCCATTGAACAAGAAGGGACCTATCCCCTCCCTGAAGCCCAGGTAGATCGTTTCATGCTAAAAGTGAAAGTGGATTATCCCACCAAAACTGAAGAACGCGAAATTATCCGTCGGACACTAAGCGGTGCAACTACGCAAAAGGTTGAACCAGTCGTGGAGCCTGCCCAAATCATTCGTGCCAGAGAGGTCGTTGAGAAGGTTTATATGGATGAAAAAATTGAACAGTATATCCTGGACATTGTTTTTGCCAGTCGGAAGCCTGAAGATTATAACCTGGCCTCCTTACGTCCATTAATCAACTATGGCGGCTCACCCAGGGCCAGCATCAACCTGGCACGAGCAGCTAAAGCATATGCTTTTATCAAACATCGCGGTTACGTCATCCCCGAAGATGTTCGCAATATCTGTCATGACGTAATGCGTCACCGTATTGGTTTGACATATGAAGCAGAAGCGGAAAATGTAACACAGGAAGACATCATCAATAAAATCCTCAATACAGTTGAAGTACCTTAGCACTCCATTTTCTAATCCTTATTATTTATTGAGGCTTTTTTTGGGCATAAGCCTGATTGTTGCCGCGATCACAACTGACTTAATTGCTCAGGCTGATATGGCCTCCGTACAGGTCAAAGAGTTGTTTGATAAACCAAAGCGCATCAAGTGGATCCGCCATTATACGGGTAAACTGGATCAGGTAAATGACGTGAGCATGTCCATTGGCTATGATGGCAAACGTTGTAAAGGCCGTTTAGTCTATGCCGGCAGTCAGGAGTTATTTCTTTTAGAAGGAAACCTTTCCGGCAATAAATTATCGTTAAAAGAAAAGGACAAAAATGATCAAACCAGTGGCTTCTTGACAGGGAGTTTAAGCGAGCACCATTTTACCGGTACCTGGCGAAATCAAAGCAAAGACCTTAGCCTGCCCCTCCGACTTAACATAGCTGAAGCCCCCTTAAAGGTGCCGCTGCCTTGTACTGCCGATCGTTGGATTCGTACCTATCGTTCAGATGCCCACCAGCTGTTGATCCAAAACCTGGGTGAACAGCAATTCACCGGATATATTCATCTGCCAGGCAGAGCCGGCACCTTTCACTTTGATAGTGAGAAAGCAACTTCAAATGGCCAGGTGTTATTTGAATTACTTGATCTCTATGGTAAACAGGTTGGTTTTCTACAGTCTAAAGAACAACAAGGGCCACAATGGAATTTTATCTTTATTGACCCCCAGGGAAAAAGTCAGGAGGTCCAGTTTCAGTTGGAAGAACAATTTGCCATGAATTGCACCAGTTACGCCGATTATCTATCCAGCTATGACATCACTTTCCCCCAAACCACCTCTAATGAATTCAACCAATGGATAAGCCAGCAAGCTAAAGTTTGGATACAGCGTTGCCAGGACTATACCTCCGTCGTTGGTGCCGAAGAGACTAATTATCGCCCGGAAATGCGGGCTGCATTACGTGCCTACGCCTGGACAGACATCTGTTTCTATGATCAACAACTGATCAGTGGGCAAATTTCTGAGCAAAAAAGCTGGTCCAATGAAACTAATGGTCAATCCTTCATCTATGATTTCCGTGCTCAGCGTGTTTTAGAAGAGTCTGACATTTTTAATCCGGCTTTTCCGCGTCGAGCTTTTTTATGGGAAAAACTAAAAACTGAATTACCAAATTTCCCGTTGTATATTGATAAAAATTTTCGCCAGTGGATGGAAAACAATGAATTTCCATACCTCAGTCTAAGCATGGAAGGCCTTTGTTTTAGTACTGAATTTGATATGATTTATGGTCAACAACATTTAATCATTCCATACGCTGAAATATTACCATATTTGAAAAAAGATAGTCCGGTGGCAGTAATTGCCAGAAAGCAATAAATGAGATACTCAAATTATTAACCTTATTCACGACTCATTCAGCATAACATGGAGACCAGCGAATTGCTCAAAAAAGTTCGGAAGATAGAGATCAAGACCAAGGGCCTGAGTAAGCATATTTTCTCCGGTGAATACCATAGCGCTTTTAAAGGTCGTGGCATGTCATTCAGTGAAGTACGTGACTACCAATATGGGGATGATGTTCGGAACATCGATTGGAATGTCACAGCACGTACCGGTACTCCACACGTCAAAATTTTCGAAGAAGAGCGAGAGTTAACGGTAATGTTAATGGTTGACATTTCACAGTCTTCTTTTTTTGGTACGGCCACCCAAATGAAGAATGAAATGCTAACGGAAATTTCCGCTGTACTGGCTTTTTCCGCAATCAACAACAATGATAAAGTAGGTTTATTGTTATTTTCAGATAAAATAGAAAAATTTATTCCGCCAAAAAAAGGTAAGCAACACATCTTGCGCATTATCAGAGAGCTGATTGATTTTGAACCTACCGGCAAAGGAACGGATATCGGCACGGCACTCCGGTATATGAATAATGTAATCAAGAAACGAAGCATCTGTTTTCTGATGTCAGACTTTTTGAGTGGCGGTTATGAAAAACCATTGCGCATTGTAGCCCGCCGGCATGACTTAATCGGCCTGCACATTCATGATCCTCGCGAAGAAGCCTTACCTGACATGGGCTTGGTCCGCGCAATAGATGCAGAGACCAGCCAAGCTCAGTGGATAGATACTTCTTCTGTCGGTGTTCGGGAAGCTTATGCCAACTGGTTCAGTCAAAATTTAAATTATTTCAAAACAACTTTTGCCCGTTCCAAAGCTGACACCATAAGTATTCGCACTAATGAACCATATGTCCGTGCACTAATGCAATTTTTTAAAAAGAGGATGAGATAAAAAATCTTCTTACCATTGAAACTTAGCCACAGCTACCTGAGGCAGGTTATCACAAAACAAGATAAAAGAACAATGCATCGCATTTTTCAAGATATAAAAGGAAAGATATTTTCCCAAAAGGCACCAAACGTTTATTGTTTGTTAGCAATGATGTTGTTTGCTTTTAATGTTTTTTTAAATGCACAACAACCCCTAGTTCAAGCAAAGTTAGACAGTTCCCATATCCTCATCGGAGACCACTTGGGTTTACACTTAGAGGTACAAGTTCCAAAAGGCTTTACGATTAGCCCACCAGATTTACAGGCGTTCGACTCTGTTGTGGCCATTGAAATTATTGATTTACAGCCACCAAAAACAATTGACAATCCCAGCGGCCAACTTGTGACCCAGGACATGATCATTACTGCATTTGATTCAGGTACTGTTCGCATACCTGCAGTTAGTTATACCTATCAGGGTAATGGACAAAGTGGTACGGTAAGCACCAATGACCTGCTGTTAGAAGTAGGTACTGTCGTAACTGATTCTCTTGGACTGGCTCCCTTAAAACCATATATTCACGAACCGATGACTTTGCAGGATGTATTACCGATCATTCTCACTTTCGGCGGTTTACTCCTTGCTGGTATATTGATATGGTGGTGGATAAAAAGAAGAAATAAAGTGGAGGTACCTCCTCCGCCTCCAGTCATGATTCCGGTTCATCAGATTGCATTACAGCAATTAAATAAGTTAAAAGAAAAAGAACTTTGGCAAAAAGGTGAAGTCAAAGCTTATCAGTCTGAACTAACCCATATTGTCCGGGAGTATCTGGAGAACCGCTATCAGATCCAGGCACTGGAATCAACAACGGATGAAATCGTGCGGGAGTTACACCGCAAAGAAGTGAGCAAATCGCACCAGGACCAACTCAGCCAAATGTTACAGATGGCGGACTTGGTAAAATTTGCCAAAGCTAAGCCGTCGATAGACATTCACGAACAGGTGTGGGGCGCAGCCAGGCAATTTATCGAAGACACGAAAAACGAGGCAGTAACAATACAAGAACCAGCTTAAACTAACTGTCTATTTTTTACAATAATCAATCGAACAGATGCCAGGCATCCTAGAAAATATCACTTTTGTCAATCCCGAATTTTTCGGCCTGTTGCTGCTTTTACCAGCATTGATTTATTGGTATAGGCAACAAGGCAACCGTCGTTATCCGGAGCTTAAGATGCCCAGCCTTACTC
>CBDUIU010000385.1:0-4951 GCA_965367335.1 uncultured Saprospiraceae bacterium | reverse complement strand
ACCATGACTACATCAGCAATGTTAAACGATTGGACGAGTATGTGGCCAAAGGAGGCACCTTGGTACTCGAGTTGAACGGTGCTGAAAAAACGTCGATTGTGTTACCGCGCGGCGTCACCATAGTGCCTCACTGGGGCCTCGAAAACGCGATCGTTGCATCCGACCATCCTATCTTCTTCCCCCTTTCCGGCAAGCGGCTGATTCGGGCAAACGCCGCCAGTAGCGGTTATCTTCAAAACGTCCCAGATGATGCACTCCACCTCGCAGTTGAGACAACCGGAGTAGCTGCACGCTCGGATCGGCCTACGTTCATCGAATACTCCTACGGTAAAGGCCGGGTGATCGCAGCCTTACAATGTTTTCACGATCGGGACAATTCGGGACGCGGTCCATTGATGGAATCCGTTATCAGCTATGCCCTGACCAAATCGTGGACGGCAGCGGATTAAGCTTGGCTATCGCTAACAAGGTGTATGCGTTAATACTCAACCGGTTGCGCTTGACCTATATTATATGTTTAGCGGTAAATAAAAAAAATTAATCCATGAAATTTACAACTGTAGTCGGACTTTTAATTGTGCTCATTGTTTGCTCTTGCGCTCAGCAAACAACGAAAGGAGTGGAGAAAATTGAAGACGGTCCTAGTCAGCACCCGAGGTCGAGTAGTGGATTGATGATTGAGCATGGCGGCTACCGCGGAACAGGATACACTGATTCGCTGGGAGCAAATTACAATCTGAGATATTCACCCATTACGATTACGAATGACAACACTGTTCCAATTCAAGTTCAATTGGAATTCGAAAGAGATTACGATTATCCAGCGGGCTATGGTGATGAGAAGTTTAGAGTATTCCCACTGCCAAAAGAATGGGCACAGGATGGAACAACGGATCGCATGTTTGATCGCATGTGGGAAGATTTCGAGAACCATATAGACAAACCCTTTTTAAATGAAACCATTGAGCCCGGTGAGCAACTTGTCTTCGCGATTGGAACACTCTATCCCTTGCCGGCGGAAAGTTGGTGGATCACTCCAAATAAGCTGTTCGCACATAGCGATGGAGAATTACCTCCCACCTGTGATTGGCTCGTGAAAGCAGATCAATCATCAATCCCCATAGCTACCGGGATTGAGCTAGAACTAAGGCTTAAACTTGACCATGATCAAAGTTGTAAACTCATTCCTTGTGGTCGAATTTCTTATCCTGAATAAAAAGTACACCTTCCCAACCTACTCAGTTGGCAGGTATACCATTAAACCAACAAGTTCGTCCAACAGATTAACCCCGCTTTACACCTGTAAGCACTCGTAGCTTGTGGCTTGCTATTCGCGAGTACTTACTTTTCGCGATAAGAAAACTTTCATCTCCCAAGCGTAATTTACTAGTATAAGATATGTTATCTTTACGGGTAGTGATGCCCATTCGTAGCACACCAATAGCCAAATCACCCCACCCCATGCAAAAAATAAAAAAACTCAACCTAAGCAACTTAAAAAAGTGCAATCAATATTGGGAGGAAATGCCTCCCAATGAACGCGGAAGGCTATGTGTGAAATGTCAGCATACCATCATTGATTTTAGAGATAAAACGGATATGGAAATTGCAGAAATCCATTTATCCACTAAAGGGAAGGTTTGTGGTCTCTATAACCCGGAACAACTAACTTACAAGGATAAAAAAGCAACACGTGTAAATCGTTTAAGGTCCGTTTATATCGGGCTGATGGGCTTGTTGTCTACGGTGAATATTGAAGCCCAAACAGAGGCGGATACTATTGAGATAGTCGAGTCAGAAACTGCGGTGAGCCAACAAGATTCAATTGGTAAAGCAATAAATCAGGGAGACAAAATAGTAAAGGACTCCTTTGCTATTGCTGGTTTTGTAAAAGGAGAAGACGGAGGGGAATTAATCGGCGCATCACTTACTGTTAATGATACGATGATGGGCACCATTACTGATATTCATGGTTGGTTTTTCATGAAGATACCTGCTTCGTTTTTTAATCAGGAACAAGTGAAGTTACACTGTCAGTATACCGGCTATATGATGAAAGAGATCGTATTGGACCGGAATAACTTAAAAGCTGAAAGCGTCAATGAGCTTAATGTTATCCTGGAAGAAGGGGATATGCTTTTGACTGATTTTGTTATTCGTGCTAAACGACCCTGGTATCAAAGAATATGGAATGGAATGACGAAAATGTTTAAGAGGAATTAAATTTCATCCTACATAGTTGATGCTTTTACTAGCGAAGCGTTCAATGTACATTGGGCTTAAACCCTCAAATTTCAGTAAAATATTATCAGGAAGTCGAAAAGTAAAATATGCCAAATAAAGTAAGTTTTATCTACTGTATTGAGAAAGGTGAATTAGCAAAACAAACCATCTTGTCCATAAAATCATTACGGAGGAATGGAGGCGTATATGCCACATCCAGGATCTATTGTGTTTGCCCAAACGCAAAAAGAAGCATTTCAGAAAATGACATAGCTTCACTGCAACAATTAGATGTTATCTACCTTGTAAAAAATCTCAATGAAAAATACGAGCACAATCCGCTTGCTAACAAACCGCTTGTATGCGCCTATGTTGAATCAATCGACGATCATGATTTCCTGGTTTTTCTTGATTCGGATACCATCATCATCAACTGCTTAAAAGAAATACTTCCTAAACATGGGATGATCTCATGCACAGCTGTTATCGCTAAGAACATTGGAACGCAGCTAAATGGGGATGAAAATATAAGAATATGGAATCAAGCCTTTAACGCATTCAGGATTCAATCCCCGCTGATGGCTCGAACCCTGATCACTAATGAGGAGATAATTGGGTATTGGAACTCTGGTGTGATCGTCATTAAGAATGACAATCATCTGTTTAAGGATTGGCTGGCCGTGTTTGAAAAGCTATATGAAGATAATATCGTACCTGAGCAGTATAGCTATTTTATTGAACAATTTAGTCTTTCGCTTTTGATACATCAAAATTGGAAAGCATTTGAACCGCTTCCAGATTCCTTTAACTATGATATATCTAATCACAAATACCTGCATGCGACGAACAGATTAGACGCTTATCATAAGATCCACATTTTACACTATCATAAAATTTTCCTAAACGCAACTTTCAATTTTCCACTCCCCAAACTTGACAAAGGATCAGCGATAAGATCATGGATTAAAAGTCAGGTAAAAGATGACAAGATCTATCCGCTTAAATTTCCTGTAATGATAAAGCATTTTTTTGGCCGATCCTATTTCAAAATAAAGCAAACCATAAAATTTTCCCTGAAGCCGATGATAAAGCAACTCAAATGATGGGACTTAATGCAATCAGATTCATTTATGATTATACCGGAAAAGAAAACGGATAGCCAGAGATTGGCATGATGGGGTCGGACAATCTTTATTATTAATCAAAAGGCAAATGATCTCTAACCATATAGTTACGCAAGAAAATCAGTAATTGATCACAGAAACGCCGGATTCGACACAACCACATCGAATGGCCAAACCCTTACTTTATACCATGAAAAAAATTACAGCCTTATTGCTGATTCTTATTGTAAATAGTTGTTCAATAGGCAAAGTTGCTAAAAAAGAAGTTTTGACCTACCACGAATTACCAAAAGAGCAAAAATTGATTTATGGAAAGGTGGTGAAGGAAAGATATGAAGTAAAGAAAGGAACGAAAGTAAAGCATGGTATATATGAAAGATATTCTCTAAATGCTTTATTGCTTGAAAAAGGAACATACGAAAACGGAGAAAAAACTAGAATCTGGGCAATTTGGAACAATGAAGATGAAATTTGGATAGAAAAAAATTTTAATCAAGATGGAAAGGAGAATGCGATTATTCACCAGGAATACTTAAGCTTCCCTATGGATATCGTAGAAAAAAGGGACACCTTACCGATTGGTCAAGTTGTACTAAAAGTAACCTTTATTAAGGATTGTGAATTGGAGAAGGCAGAGATATTAAGAGGAGTAGATAGAGAATTTGATACCAGGATAGTAAATGAATACAAACGTTATGTATGGCTTTGCAACAAGTACCACAAGCCCATTGAAGAATGTATCCAAAATAGAGATACCTTAAGAATAAATTTTACTAAATAGAAACTACCCTTCAGGAAATTAATGCATATAATAGTAGGTCACCCCTACAATAAAAGAATCATCTAAAGCAGATATTTAAAAACAATTGTTATAAGGCTGATGGAATTCAATTTTTATATACCTAAAAAGCTGAAAGGAATATCTCCATTAATTTGGGAGCTGAAAACTGACAATCCAAAAAAATGGATATTCCTGCCCGAGTTTAATATTGATTTGGCTTTTAACCTCGCTAAACCTTGGGTTATCCAAAGCGACTATTACCAGAACCGGTCTTTTAATCCAACTGAAAATTTTTGTTTTTTAGCCGGACTACATACGAAACCGCTCTCGGTTGAGTTTAGCCAATGTCATTTATTTGGTATTCGCTTAAATAATATTGCGGCTAATTTATTGTTCGGAATTCATTGCAAAGAATTGAAAAACTGGTCGGTCGAAGGCAATATAATTTTCCAAGACAAATTTAATTTTATCCAGGATAAGGTTAGTGGCATTTCTGATTTTCACGAAAGAGCCGTTTGGCTGGAAGAATTTATTCTTTCTTCCATCTCGTATGAACCAGACTTGAGTTTAGCAATGAAAATCACGACCGTGCTAGATGAAATTTCGCTTAAAAAACTGCAAGGAAAATTCAGCAAAATAGAAGATTATACCGGTTATTCAAGGATGCACACCTTACGAATTTTTCAGAAATGGCTTGGAACCTCCCCCTCTGAAGCCCTAGCAATCAGGCGTTTTGAAGCTGCACTGAACCAGATTCATCATTCATCAGATAACCTTACTCAAATCGGGTTGAATTGCGGTTACTATGACCAGGCTCATTTTA
>CBDUIU010000384.1:0-4955 GCA_965367335.1 uncultured Saprospiraceae bacterium | reverse complement strand
ATAAAAGGTAAGTAGCTGCAACGGAGTTATCATTAATTCATAACCAATTGACATCCACGGAAGCGTAATACCACTCCATTCTTGCTGCTCATTATAGGCTTCTTTAATATAAGGTGCACCTTCCCCTTTAATCTCAATTCCGGTAGGTAAATGAAGGTTCATTTTCTTCAAACCTGCAATCCATTTTTCTTCTTGTCCACTATAATATTTATCCACTAACTTTCCCATGCCCACGTTGGAAGAAATCTCAAAAGCATGGAAGATAGTTGTTGTATCCAGGTTGTGAAAGGAGGCATCTAACATTTGTTCTTCGTAAAACGTGTGCTGGCCTTTTTCCAGGTCAATGGAGTCCGTCAGCTTGATATGCCCATCTTCCAGTAAAGACATGATGGTCGCTAATTTAAAAGTAGAACCAGGCTCAACAGATTCACCGATGGCGTAATTATAGATTTCGCCATACCCCTCACCGATCTCTCCAAGGTTAGCAATGGCTTTTATTTTGCCGGTGGCAACTTCCATCACCACTGCTGTTCCGTGATGTGCCCGGTGATTTTTCACGGCACGATATAATGCTTTTTCTACCTTATCCTGCATGTTGATATCGATCGTAGAAACGATATCATCACCGTTATTCATGGCAATACTGGTCAAGTCATCTAGAGGTTTCCACACATCTTTGCCGACGCGTTTCATTTTTATTTTCACCTCCTGACCACCGAGGACCTCATCATAAGACCCTTCCAGTCCAACTGGATTTGCACCATCCCGCACATAACCGATTGTCCTTTGTGCTAATAATCCAAAAGGTCTTTCCCGTTTGAATTTTGGTTTGGCAATAAAGCCACCCTTAAATTGGCCTAATCGAAAGAGAGGAAAATCATTCATCGTCTCCATTTCCCGATAGCTGGCACTTTTCACAATCGGAATATATTCAGTTTTAGCATCCCGGCGAGATTGCAGATAGTTTTTCCAACCGCCATCTGTCAACAAAGTATCTACATCGAAGGGTGCTGCCACATAATTTGCCAGGCACAAAGCCAGCGAATCTATATTTTGATCCCAGGATTCCTGACTCATACCAGATGAGCTTGGATCAAACCCTATTTCAAAGAACGGTAGTGAAGTGGCCAACAAGCTGCCATCTTCTGTAATAATATTTCCACGTTCAGCACTTACCGGCACATATTTCACGTATAAATCACGGCCCATGCTTCGCCACTTCTCTCCTTCGTAGTAACTGATATCCAGCGTTCTGGCAAACAAGACTACTCCGAAAAGTACTACTCCGAACAGCACAACATACACCCGTATTAATACCTCATTTTTTATATTTAAACTCATTTCCGTTTATTATGCCTCGAAGCTTATGGTGCTTTTTTTACAATAACTTTTTTCATTTTCCCCTTAATCGGTTTCAGCCCCAGAGGCTCTACTGATTTGGTGACCTCTGACTCTTTCAAACTATACATCAAATCTGCTCTGGCGGCCATATATCGCCAACGCAATTCCTTAATTTCATTTTGCAAGGCTTGAATTTCTCGCACCTTTTTCTCCGAGTAATGTGCATTAGCGATATAAATAATTCCCAAAAAACCAATGAAAAGTACAAAAGAAAGGTTGCGGAAAATGAGCATGGCGCTATAAGCCCCAACTGCCATATAATCCTTGAATCCCTTCTGTGATCTTTTAGCCATGTTTATTTATAATATTACTATCGTTAAGTACCGGGTATTAAGACACCGGAGAAAAATTATTCTGCACGCTTTTCAGCCACCCTCATTTTAGCACTACGTGCACGTGGGTTTCGTTCTATTTCTTCCGGAGTCGGAACAATTGCTTTACGACTAACCGGATCCAATGGTCGAATAACATTTCCGTAGAAATCCTTTTCAACTTCCCTTGAAAAAGAACCCGTTTTGATGAATTGTTTCACCAAACGATCTTCAAGAGAATGATAAGCAATGACAACAAGACGGCCACCTGGCTTGAGTACGGTTACAGCATCCTGAAGGAAGGCTTTAAGCGCACCCAGTTCGTCATTAACTTCAATACGAAGTGCTTGAAATACCTGAGAGAGATAACGGGGACGATGGCCCCGAACACAAGGATTAAGGACATTGATAAAATCACCGATAGTGAGAATCGGCTTGCGATCGCGTTCACTGACAATAGCCTGAGCCAGTGTTTTAGCATTACGTACTTCGCCATATTGGCTAAAAATCAGTTGGAGTTCATGAACTCCAACTGATTTTTCATTCAATAAGTCAGCAGCAGTGGCCCCTGACCTTTGATTCATACGCATATCAAGTTGAGCATCAAAACGATGCGAGAAGCCGCGATCGGCTTCGTCCAGTTGGTGAGAAGAAACACCGAGATCCGCCAAAATTCCATCTACTTGGCGCACACCGTGCAATTTCAAAAATTGTTTGATGTACCGAAAATTATTCGGAACGAAGGTGAAATTCTCATTCTCAGATAACAAATTCGACGACGCGTCGACATCTTGGTCAAAACTATAAAGATGTCCTTTGACACCTAGTTGTTTTACAATTTCTTTTGAGTGTCCGCCACCACCAAAGGTAGCATCCACGTAGGTTCCATCCCCCTGAAGTTGTAATGCCGTTATACTTTCTTCAAGCAAAACCGGCACGTGATACTTGCTCATAATATTGAGACAATTATTGCATTGATTTAAATTTAAGATTTACGGCTTATTCAAAAACCTGAAACTTAATTTTAAAACAACACTGCTTATTTTATTCGTCACCAAAATCTTTTAGACTCCCCATCACTTCTTCTCCGAGATCGGAGAAATCTTCAGATTGGTCTGCCATGGTAGCCTCATATTTCTCAGGCTGCCACAACTCAATCCAATTGTTCATTCCGAAGACGACGACATCGGAGCCAATATCGGCCCACTCCGTCAAGCGCTTAGGTAGCAAGATCCGGTCATTTCCATCTACGGTCAACTCAGTTGCACCGGCATAGAACTGACGAACGAATAAGCGGTTTTTCTTTACGTATGTATTCAAATTATTGACCTTTTTTACCAATCGATCCCAAACTTCTTTGGGATACAGACTAAGGCAGCCTTCCATACCACGATTGACCACGAGCACACAAGGATCTTCCGCTCCTAGTTTTTTCATTAACTGCGAGGGCATTCGCATTCGCCCTTTTGAGTCAACCTTGCATTCGTAATCTCCTAGTAATTGTGGCATTCGTTAATCCTTAGTAGGTCTTGTGACAAACCAAAGGTAAGTGTTTTTACCACATATTACCACTTTTCTCCACTTTTTTTAATAAAAAGTTATCCACATTGGTATTTGACCGGTCGGTCGTACGGTGAGTATAAATGATATGATTCTACTTTTTCACTTATTTGCTTAATTCTTTTATTTTGATTGTAATATTCTGATCAATTCTGGTCTAAATATTCCACTTTACGCCACCTTGCTCTCCCTTATTGTATAAAATTAGGTAGGTAGAAATTGGAGTTGAGGTAAAACAAATGGTTGATAATATATTTATCAAACCAGAACATTTCACAAATATAAACAAAAAATATTATAAATACAGGTACACGGGAAGTGCCCACAAAAGCTGGCGGGAAAGGAAAATTAAATACAACTACAACTTTTAGGAAGTTTATAACTAGCCGTTGTTTTCTGGCTCAGGTGCTAATAAATTTTTATTTTCATAACTGGAAAAGAAAGAATAGGCACGCATTTGCAAGACCCCCATTATCGCCTCGCTAACAATACTCGTGTTCATCTTGGAGACTCCTTCTACTCTATCCACAAAGGTAATGGGTACTTCTGCGATTTTAAAGCCCAGACTTCTTGCTGCAAATTTCATTTCAATCTGAAAAGCATAACCAACAAAACGGATACGGTCTAAATCAATGGTTTCTAAGACTTTGCGCCGATAACAAACAAAACCGGCAGTCGGATCTTTAACCGGCATCCAGGTAACTGCCCGAACGTAAACCGAGGCACCGAAAGAAAGCAGCAGTCTATCCCAGGGCCAATTTTTTACCTCCCCCCCTTGCACATAACGGGATCCAACTGCAACATCAGCCCCTTGTGTCGAGCAAGCTTCGTACAGACGTATTAAATCTTTTGGATTATGAGAAAAATCCGCATCCATTTCAAAGATATAATCGTATTCTCGTTCTATCCCCCAGCGAAAACCCGCAATATAAGCCGTCCCAAGACCTTGCTTACCTGAACGTTCCAGGATATGCAAACTTTCAGGGTACTCATTTTTCAGATTTTTGACAATATCTGCGGTACCATCAGGCGAGCCATCATCAACTATCAAAATGTGAAAAGGAAGAGAAAGAGAATTCACAGCGGCAATAATAGCTGCTATATTTTCTTTCTCATTATACGTCGGAATGATTACTAATCTACTATCGGTCAATGTCAATAAATTTGATGCTTTGACAATATTTTCGTCAAAGTGTTTCTACAATAGTTTTGAGAAGCGCCCTGGATCTGCTTCCCACATTATACCATATACCTTCTCAAAGATATCTTCTACATTGGGTTTTGAGAAATAGTCTCCATCAGATCCGTATGGTGGACGATGCGCTTTTGCAGTTAAGGTATACGGCATTGAATCCAGGTACTGGTAGCCTTTCTGTTCTTCCAGAACTTTCTGCATCATATAAGCAGAAGCTCCCCCCGGAACATCTTCATCAACAAACAAAACCCGGTTTGTCTTTTTCAAGGAAGCCACGATCATTTCCTCCAGGTCAAAAGGAAGCAAAGTCTGCACATCTATCAATTCCACTGAAACACCATGCTCCTCTAACATCGCAACTGCCGATTGTGCAATACGGACACAAGAGCCATAAGTTACTAAAGTCAAATCAGTTCCTTCGACTAAAATTTCCGGCACACCCAGCGGTAATGAAAACTCACCTATATTATCTGGTAAAATTTCTTTTA
>CBDUIU010000383.1:0-4959 GCA_965367335.1 uncultured Saprospiraceae bacterium | reverse complement strand
AATGTTAAACATGAGAAATATATGGCTCATTCAAATCGTGGGAATGCTTCTGCTCCACGTGATGATCCCTCACCGGCATCATGAGGAAATGACATTCTCAGAGCATGAAAGGTCTCATGAACATGCAAAAAATATCATTGATTATTTAGAGCTAGCCTTTCATCAAGCTACAGATTACAGCTTGGACAATATCATTTCCGAACAATGTCTTCAAGCTGAAAATTTCAATCCATCATCGGGTGATTCACTCCATAAATTTGATTTTACTGAGCTTAAATTTTTATCCAATCCAACAAAAGCGAAATATAAACTCCTTTCTCAGGGTTATTCTCCAACATTTATTACCTGTATAAATGGCTTAAGAGCGCCCCCCATCCATGGCTATCATTTATAGTATAGCAGTATCAAATTTATTTAAGTCAAAATAAAATTCAAGATCATGGATGCAGTACATGTGCATTTAATGTTAACGCACTTCCCGATTATTGGAACTTTTGTTGGCGTAGGTATCTTAGCCTATGGTCAATTTTCAAATAATGATGCCATTAAGCAAGTAGCTTTGGCTACGTTTATCATTATGTCATTGCTTACGATTCCTGTTTTCCTCAGCGGCGAAGGAGCTGAGGAAGCGGTAGAGCATTTACCCGGGGTAACTGAAAGTATTATCGAAGAACATGAAGAGCTGGCGGAAAAGGCGATTTGGTTAATGGGCTTATTAGGTATATTTTCCGTTATCAACCTTTTTGCGCTAGCTAAAAAATTGTCTTCCGCCAAGGTGATTACCATAGTTTCCCTGGTGCTTTCATTGGCAACCGTTGGGCTATTTATCAAAGTGGGTAATTTGGGCGGACAAATTCGACACACTGAGATCAGGGCAGACAACACCCAAGTCCAGGCTGGAACGATAGAGCAAATCAAAAACAATCAGGAAGATGACGACTAATTGTAATTGATTTAAGGACTTGTTCTGTATTGAAGCGTATATGTAAACTGGCCACAACTGCTTATTCAATCGGGGGACTATTTGCCGCAGCAGGTAAGTAGTCCCCTACCTTCAAGTTCGAAAACACGATTAAAATGTTTATCTTTAATCGGACAATTGAACACAACCTACCTTTTTTTACTTAGACCAATCCGAAATAGCTAAAAGGGGAAGCACCCACTTACCCCGTATGATTGGGCCAAGACTCGCGTGAGTTCCTGACGCTACAGCTAGCTTTGCACGTAACTTCCTAAGCGCGTAAAAAGCTAAACGCCACATGATAACATTGCAAATGGGTTCATCTGAAATTTGAAAGATTCAATCCTTGCAAGATCGGTAACAACTCCCGTTGACAATCTTCATTTCACACTCCAAATACCAATATCATGGAATCCATTAAATCTACTGCTTTCATCCTTTTTACCCTACTCGTTGCGTTCAGCCTGGGCTGCCAGTCTCCTCCTACCCTAAGTCCCGGAGAGGGATTTGTGGAAATACCCGGAGGAAAAGTCTGGTATCGCATCGTTGGTGAGGGTGATCAAACACCCCTGCTCTTATTACACGGCGGACCAGGGTTTCCGAGTTATTATCTAAATCCCATGAGCGCCTTAAGCCAGGATCGTCCCGTTATTTTTATTGACCAACTGGGTTGCGGACGATCGGACCGGACCCTTGATAGCACCATGATGACCGTTGATAGTTTTGTGGAACAACTGGAGCAAATCAGAGTAGCACTCGGCTTAGAAACATTCTATTTATACGGACATTCCTGGGGCAGCATGTTGGGGGTTGATTATTTTTTAAAATATCCCGACCGGGTCAAAGCAATGGTTTTGGCCAGCCCGGCACTTAGCGTTTCCAAATGGTCAAAAGATGCCGAGGCCTTAATCGCTAACCTCCCCGACTCTATCCAATCTGCGATCGCCACGAATACGGAAAATGGAACTTTTGAAACGCCTGCCTATCAGGAAGCCATCAATGTGTTTTACCAAAATTTTGTCGCTAAAAAATTACCCTGGGATGCCAATATGGATAGCACCTTTGCCGGTGCAAATTTGGAACAGTACAGTTATATGTGGGGACCGAGCGAATTCATGGCTACCGGAGTTCTAAAAGACTATGAACGTGGTGACCAACTGAAAAAAATTAAGGTGCCAACACTTTTTATTTGCGGTGAATACGATGAGGCGCGACCATCGACGGTCCAGTATTTTCAAAGCCTGGTGCCTAATGCCAAGTTTAGCATGATCAAAGATGCCGCCCACATCACCATGCATGATAATCCGGAGCAAAATAATCAGGTCATCGGTAATTTTTTACGTGAATTAACACCTTAAGATGATCGGCGAGTTCTACTTATTTTTTTTATAAAAAACAAAATTGAATATACCGTTAGAAAACACTATAATCGTCAGTTTAATTAAAATAGTCATTCCAAAAAACCAAATATCATGACCAAAAAACCATCTTTTAAAACGAACGATAAGCTGGTGATCTTTGCAGGTGCCGGCTCCTCAATGGCGCCTCCCGCTTCCCTTCCCGGATGGTACGACTTGAACGACGCCATCCTCGATACCTTATGGGACAGATTAGCGGATTATAACATTACAAATGAATTTCGCGAAAAAATTCTACCAACTATAAAAAAACGCCGAAACGAGAATCAATTCCCGCCTGATTACCAGGCACAACTCATGGCGGAACGTGTCGGTTTGAATTATTTTAATTTGCTAGGGGTGGTGGATTCCGCCACCTATAATCCAGTACAGTATTATACTGCGCTACTCGCTAAAGAAGGCAAAGTAAAAGCAGTCGTCACCACTAACTTCGATCAGAATTTTGAACGTGCCTTTGATGCGCTGGGCGTTTCCTATCAATCTTTTTTCGATGAAGAGGGCTTTAATACGCTCACTGATAACATTAAACATACGGTTCCTATCATTAAAATTCACGGAACCAGCACATCTCCGGCCTCTATGATCGACACCAGAAAACAGCGCCTGAAAGGTAGATCGGCAGCCTTGGAAAAGGCACTACAACGCCTGTTACACCAGTATCATTTTATCTTCGCCGGATTCTCAGGCCAGGACTTTGATGACAATGAAAATTACCTTGGATTCAGAAGCGCCGCCGCCCAGGCAAAGGGGTTTACCTTTATTAATTTCCCGGGCTCTCCCCTGCGTCAAAGCATGAATGATCTGATCAGCTTTTATGGTGAAATGAAAGCAACGGCGATCGAAGATGATCCTGCGCGTTACCTTGAGGAAATGGTGAAGCAATGGATACCCGATTATCAACCATTTCAACCAGACACGATTGAAGGTATTACTATAAAGAAAAAATTGTCTGACAATATCAATGAGCTTCATCCAATGGATGCGCTGAATATGCTCACGGCCTTAACCGAATCTTATGGCGATGAAGTGAGCGCCCGGTTCCTGTACGATAAAACCTGGAAAAATCGCAATCCAGAAGATTACAAAGGTGAAGGGATGTCCAGATTCTTATTGCATTATGGTCGCTCTTATGTTTTCAATTTCCAGGAGAGGCTGGAACGAGCTGCCTTTGCGGGAGCCTCAATCGTCAGCACATCTTCGGGCTCGCTTCCCGAAGGAGCTGAAAACTACTTTACAAATCCTGCTAAGCAAAACCTGAAACATGTCCAAAATACCTCCCCGGAAACAATTGGCTTGATTGCATTGACCCAAACCTATTTAGGCAACCCCATTTTATTTTTCAATTTTCCAGAAGGCTTAAATGCTAGTTTTCAGCGCACACCTACCATAACTGAGCAAGCAGATATCATCTATTATTATTCACATTTTGCCATGATCTACGGTTCCTTTGAAGAGGGCCTTAAGTATTTGAACTGGGCCATTGAAAACATGGAGAAAGACTTTGATGAGCCCCGCTTGTCCCGCCTGCTTAGCCGAAGAGCTCTGATCAAGTTTCGCATTAGCCACGATGAGGCCGTCCGCTCAGGTGAGGAAGATGCCAGCCGCGCCAAAGCGCTGGCCGAGAAGTACCACGAATCAGGGTTGTTAGCTTTAGCAAACCTGGCATTGGCCACCGATGCCCGCGTAAAAAAAGACTTCTATCAAGCCAACGAACTTATCCAACACGCTATTAACGGATTCACCACCCTTGGTCGGATACCTCAGTTCATAGAATGTATGGTAGAACATTTAAAGATCATTTTTATGGGGTTCGGGGACGAAACGGTTGACAGTAAGGAGCTATTAACAATGGTCGAGCAAATTATTCCTCAGGGGAATAAATTTATTACGGAAAGAATTCATGTGTTTGAACCGGAATATTGTTATTTGATCGGAATGATCCTGATCAATTATACGGATGCCGCAAAAGAACAATACCTTCCCTGGTTTGCTGATGCAATTACTTTTGCCCAGCAATACCAACAGGATAAAAACCTTAACTATTACCGGGAAACTTGCACCCAGTTAAATATCCTGGAGGAAGTGGAACAAATGAGACAGCAGGCCAAGCCCGAAGATGCCTGAAAGCAAACAAGTAAGCTCACAACTAAAATGTTATTACAATTGGGATGGCTTAGCGACCAACATGGTAGTTTTAGCCAAGGCTATACTTATTGTTTTGCGCGAAATGGAAAATGATCTTTGATTAAGCGAGGATCAACTGCGGCCGGCAGCGTATTAATAAACTAATTTCTTACTTTCCAAATTACTTGTCTATCTTCAGCGGATAAAACGTAAATAACTATGTCAACGACAGAAAAGGAAGATGGACTAAAACGGGTAGTAGGTGTAACGGGATTATCGCTCAACATCATCAACATTACCATCGGAGCAGGCATTTTTGCTTTGCCAGCCATTGTCAGTATCCAATTGGGCGCATTCGGTGTATTTGGTTATATCTTTTGCGGCCTAATGCTGGCAACGATAATGCTGTGTTATGCAGAAATAGGGAGCCGGGTCACCTCTGCCGGTGGCAGTTAT
>CBDUIU010000382.1:0-4969 GCA_965367335.1 uncultured Saprospiraceae bacterium | reverse complement strand
CATCAAAACACCAGGCATTATCAACGTAGACATCTCGGGCAATACTTTCCGCAACAACCGGGTGAAATTTGTTGCCTTGCTTTGGGGTGTAAAGAATAATCATCATCGTGATAACACTGTTATTCGGTCTGGAAAAATAAAAGTGGAAGCACAGCAAAAATTGGAAATCTTATACTAAATATTATGAAAAAATTTATAAAATTCTTACTATCCTTCGGCCCTGGCATATTTGCCATCGGTTATACCATTGGTACTGGTAGCGTCACCTCCATGATCGTCGCCGGCAACAATTTTGGTATGGAATTGCTTTGGGTGCTGCTTTTCAGCTGCATTTTTACCGGAGTTTTGATATATGTATCAGGTAGTTATTATTTGTCAACTGGCGAAACTGCCCTTTTTGCTGTTCGAAAGCATTTGCCTATGGGTAAAGTTATTGCCATAGCGATTATAATAGCAGTCGGTATTGGTCAATGGAATTCATTAATTGGAATATTAGGGATTACCTCAAACGTCATTTATGAAATTTTAGTCATCAACTTCCCAGACCTGGCGAGTCATAAATATGCCGTGGTTTTAAGTCTTGCCATCCTGGTTATCGGTATTTTTTATTTTCTCCTGATTAAAGGTAATTACAACATGTTTGAGAAAGTCCTGGCACTCTTTGTTTCCATGATGGGCTTGTCATTCATATTCACTGCATTTTTCGTTTTTCCGCTTCCATCTGAAATTGTTAAAGGGCTGATCCCTTCTATTCCTGAAGTCGAAGGGGCGGGGATTTTAATTGCAGCATTCGTTGGGACCACGATGGCTGCTGCTACGTTTTTATCTCGACCGCTATTTATACAGGGCAAGGGCTGGACTAAGAAAGATTTTATCACGCAAAAAAATGATTCGATAGTCGCTGCCATTCTAATATTTACGATTAGTGGGACAATTATGGCGGTAGCAAGTGGTAGTTTGTTTGGAAAAGGAAACGAAATAACCCATGTGCTTGATATGTCCAAAGCGCTGGAACCCTCCGTTGGGAAATTTGCAGTCAGCATCTTTTTTGCCGGGACTTTGAGTGCGGGTCTATCCTCAATTTTCCCTTGTCTGATGATTGTGCCTTTGATGCTTGGGGATTTTAATTCAGGGAAACTGGATGTGCAATCAACGCGGTTCAAGCTGATAACCGGACTGGCAAGCATCCTGGCCTTGAGCGTGCCTGTTTTTGGATTCAATCCTGTTCAGGGACAAATAATTACGCAGGTGTTTAATGTTTTTGCATTACCATTGGTGGTAGTTTGCTTTCTGGTTCTGTGGAATCGAAAAAATGCGGGTTTACCTGCCGGGCGATGGGCAACCAACCTAATTATGGTGGGCGCTTTTATTTTTTCAATTATCATTATGGTCAACGGACTGATGGACATTTTCGGCTAACACACAACATTCATGGAATCTGATTTAACCAAAAAAGTAATTTTCATTATGGGAGTCAGCGGCTCGGGTAAATCCTCCGTTGGTCAATTGTTAGCCAATGAATTGTCTGTTCCGTTTATTGATGCCGACGATCATCATCCTTTGGCCAATATTGAAAAAATGAGCCAGGGAATTCCTTTGAACGATCATGACCGGAAACCCTGGCTGGACCAATTACATGAAATAGCTGTGGACCATCTCAACTCCGGCTGTGTCATTGCCTGTTCTGCGTTGAAGGAGGATTACAGAAAGCGATTGACCCAGTCAATAGCCTCGCATGTGCTATGGATTTACTTAAAGGGAAGCTATGAACAGATATTTGAGCGGATGAAAAACCGCAAAGATCATTTCATGGCTGCGGAGATGTTGCGATCACAATTCGAAACACTCGAAGAGCCCCAAAATGCAATTAATATTGGCATTGCGGACTCATTAGATATTATTGTTCATAAAATAAAATCACATTTAGAATGAAGACAGAAATTGGTGTCTTTGGCTTGGGAGTAATGGGAAAGAGCCTTAGTCGAAACCTTGCGCGAAATGGCTTTAAGCTATCCATTTATAACCGTCACCTTGATGGCAAAGAAGAAAACATTGCAGTGGACTTTAAACGCGAACATACTGAATTAGAGCAAGCCCTGGCCTTTGATGATTTAAATGCATTCGTCCAGTCTTTAGAAACGCCCAGGAAGATCATCCTGATGGTCAATGCAGGCCCGGCAGTGGATGCCGTGTTGGACAACCTCAGTGACCAACTGGAAACAGGAGACATTATCATTGATGGAGGTAATTCGCATTTTGAAGATACCAACCTGCGAATTGCTTCGAAAAAAGAACAGGGGCTGGTTTTTATCGGAACTGGTATTTCTGGCGGAGAAGAAGGAGCACTAAAGGGGCCATCCATCATGCCATCAGGTGATAAGGAAGCCTACTCAAAGGTTCAGAAGTACCTGGAAACCATTGCGGCAAAAGATAGTGATGGAAATCCCTGCTGCACCTATGTCGGCACACAGGGAAGCGGGCATTTTGTCAAAATGATCCATAATGGCATCGAATACGTAGAGATGCAGTTACTGGCTGAATGTTATTCCATTCTTAAACATCAGCAACTGTCAAATGAGGAGATTGCAACATTGTTTGAATCCTGGATGCAGGACCTGGGAAGTTACTTGCTTAGCATTACCGTTGATATCCTGAGGAAAAAGGAAGACGATAAATATTTGTTGGATCAAATTCTGGACAAGGCGGGTAATAAAGGAACGGGTAAATGGGCAACTGCTTCGATTGCGGATTCAGGAGAACCAGCAACGATGATCCCCGCGGCACTTTTTGCCAGATATCTTTCTTTTTTTAAAGATAAACGAAAACGTACGGCAAGCGTTTTCTCAACTCCAGCTGCCGGTAACAACATTTCAACCCTTCAATTAAAAGAGGCTTATCAGTTTTGCAGGATCATCAACCATCATCAAGGCTTTTCGGTAATCGCACGAGTATCTGATCAAAACAACTGGGACGTCGACTTAAGTGAAATTGCCAGGATATGGACTGAAGGATGCATTATCAAATCGGATTTTATGAAGGATTTAGTCGAAGACTTAAAAAAGAGCAACTCTATTCTTTTGAATGAAAAACTGATCCCAATTGTCAAAAAAACACATGCTTCCGCCCAGTCAGTAGCAATGGAATGTATCAAAAAAGAAATACACATACCCTGTTTTCTGGAAGCTGTCAATTTTTATCACGGCATTAAAACAGCAGATTCACCAGCAAACCTGATCCAGGCGCAAAGGGATTACTTTGGAGCACACACCTACCAAAGGTTAGACGACCCGCTGGGAAATAGCTATCATACAGAGTGGTAAAACTATTCTAGGAAAGAATTAAATCATTGATAAAACGAATGAAATGAACATCAAAATTATTAACTCAGTATTACAACCGCTTTTACTCCTTTGCCTTGTATTATTTAGTTGTGGCGACACGACAAACAAGCCTGAAGACAAAACAACAAAAGCCACCGTTTACCCCAGCGATGTCATTCCATTCATGGATGAATTTAAAATTTTGCTAGGCGATGGTACCAGCACGGATAGCTTGGTGAATTTTGAAAAAGAGGGTTTCTTTTATGTCGAAAATGATGGTGATCAGGATTGGGTGGTGTACAAAACACCTAACTCCGGGGTGACCTCAAGAACGTCAAGCAACACCAGAACAGAGTTAGGGCAAATCAAACATTGGACACCTGAAACGGGTGGTAAATTGACCGGCACTTTAAAAGTGATGCATGTTTCCACTTCCGGTGATGCCAGAGTTGCCGCGGCTTATTCGGTAGTAGTTGGACAAATCCACAGTGATGAAGGGCATGAAAACGAACCTTTGAAGATCTTTTATAAGAAATTCCCCGGCCACACTAAAGGCTCTGTCTTTTGGAACTATGAAATTAATACCAAAGGGGATAATTCAAAACGATGGGATTATTCAACCGCCGTATGGGGACACGATATGTCTGTGGTCGGATCAAGCCCAACTTCCTACCCGGAAGAACCGGAGGACGGTATTGAGTTAGGCGAAGAATTTAGTTATGAAATAAATGTCCATGAGGGAATCATGTATCTCACCTTTACAAGCGAAGGTCACCAGACCGTTCATTTCACCAAGAATTTGTTGCAATCGGATTTTGCAAAAACCGAAGATATTCCTCAACAAATTTTGACGCTTTATGCAGCTATCGGTCGTGATGGTGTAGAACGAGAAAATGCTTACGCCGGCGAAATACAGTATTTTAAACAGGGTGCTTACAATCAAACAAATGGAAAATCTCCGGAAGAAAATATAGTCTGGTATGGTGGCGCAGATATCTATGATGGTGATATTGCTAAACAATATGCCAATGGAGACTATACCGAAGTCTGGTTCAAAACAGCAACGGTAGGTGCAGGAACTCCACCTAATAAAGAGTAGTGCTTATAAAGCTTTAATCTAAATATGAGTGATTTCAAAAACAGGATTTCAAAAGGACTGGCACTCTTCTTACCCGGAATTTTTCTACTGGGATTTAACATCGGTACCGGTAGCGTCACGGCCATGGCTAAAGCCGGAGCTACTTATGGGATGTCACTGTTATGGACCATCGTAGCTTCTTGCCTGGCTACCTATTTCATGATCAACCTGTACAGCCGGTACACCATGGTTACCGGTGAGACCGCACTGCAAGCTTTTAGAAAACACATCCATCCCAGAGTTGGGATATTTTTCATTGTGGCACTTACTGCCGGAGTGATGGGCAGTGTCATGGGTGTCATGGGAATTGTGGCCGACATTTCTCATGTTTGGTCCAAATCATTTACTCCGGATGGTATTTCTGCAGTCTGGTTTGCAGCATTTTATTGTGGTCTGGTTTATTTTATTTTCTGGAATGGTGAGACCCAATTCTTTGAACGTGCACTGGCTGTTGTGGTGGCGATCATGTCCATATGTTTTCTCATTAACTTTTTCATGCTCACCCCTCCCC
>CBDUIU010000381.1:0-4975 GCA_965367335.1 uncultured Saprospiraceae bacterium | reverse complement strand
TTTTGCACCAACGGTGGTTGTCTTCTTTCCAACAGTATTTCCATTAGCTCTCTTTGTCACAGTAGTTTTATTTGCTTTAACGCCCGTTGCTTTACCATTGGCCTTGCGAACCGTGGTTACTCTGGTGGTCTTCGTCCGCACGACGGTAGATCTGGTCCTTACCGGTGTGTAAACGCGATGCGCGCGAACTACCCGGTGCGTGTGTACCACTCTGTACCTAGGGCGATAGACTGCACAACGAGTATAATGAACTCTCCAGGGACGTGGTCGCCAAGCTCTCCAATAGGTAGGATAATAGCCCCAGGACCAGGGAGAAACCCACACACGATATCGAGGTCCATAGATAAAGCGGACAGATGGCCACAACCAGACATTTACAATGACCCGGGTAACGACGGCCGGTGCCGGGCCACGTTTGCTGCCTTCGATTTTAGTATCATAAGGCTCGACAAACACATTCTCACCATACAGGTCTTCATCACCAACGATCTGCAGCATGGCTTCTTCATTCCCCGTCTTTTCAATCTCAATGACAGCAATATCCTGAGATTCTGTTTTATTAACAGGAACCTGAAGGACAATTGCATGGACATCTTCATCCATATTGTCTATTACCCGTATATAGTCTACCTGACCATCATCATTCAGGTCAAGGTTGTTGACATCACTGTCTTCCTGATTTAGTTTTTTCTCAAAATCTTCTAAAGACTCAGCTGTTTTGAACAGCTCAATGGCTCCTTCCAGGCTAAAATGGTCACCTGGCAGTCCAGTGCTATCCGCTAATATTGCAGGAGAATTTGCCTGAGCAAAAAACGCAGAGAAGATAAACAGGACAGGGAGATAAATGGATTTGCAATACTTTTTCATGTGAATTGATTTTGGTATCAGTGGATTTTGGTATCAAATACAACTCTATGACCACATGAATGATCAAAGGTTTAATTTCCATCTACGCATTGTAAAAAAAGATGAGACATCTCCGGAAATCAGCTGGACTTAACGCCTCAATACCTCTTCAATCATATCCTTTATTCTACCCTTAGCCTGATCTTTAGCGGAATTATACACCACCCGGCCTACTTTATCAATAATGAAAACAGAAGGAAGTCTGGAAACGCCATAACTCCGGGCAATGGCTGACTGGAAAGCGCCCGGCTCTGCCAAAACATGATTACCCTTGAAGCCCTGATTCCGTACAAACTGTTGCCAGGCAGCTTTGTTATTATCCAAAGAGATATAAACAAAGGCAACCTCCTCGTCTTTAAATTTGCTTTTCCAGGATTGTCCATTGCGCATTTGAATGACACAAGGCGCGCACCAACTGGCCCAAAAATCCAGGTAGACTACTTTACCCCTGAGCTCGGAAAGCTGGAGGGTATTTCCCTGAAGATCGGAGAGCTCGAAATCAGGAGCTTTGGCTCCGGAGGTAAGACCTTTTGCTTCGTTATATAGGTTACGCAACACTTTTTTATAAACCTCATTTTGGCTGGTTTCCATAAAAACCTGGATGCGTTGAGCATATTGCCCGATTTGCCCGCGACGACAGGCCATTGCATAAATTTTGGCCAGGTAATAATCCAACACGACTCCATTTAAATATTTTCTGACCAAAGCCTCATCAGCTAGGTCCGAGTTTTCTGATTGCAGTCGTTGGTAATCGATATATTGATCCAGGAAGTAGGTATATTTTGCATTTGATAAGTTCTCACTTTTAGAAACCGGAATCGATTGTAAAAAATCCCAATATTGATTTGATAAAGCTAATGGTGCTTCTTGATTATGGCTCAGAGGATATTCCCAGGGATAGTTAAATAATTGGTAAGCATAGTCATAAAGTACTTCTGCCTGTAAATAGGCATCAAAGGCTTTTGTAGTTTGACGACTTGACAACAGTTTTTTAACATACTGTTCCCGCTTTTTTAACCAAACTTCCATATACTTTCTAAACTCAGCGGGGTTATCTGTTTTCATATGTTGCTTAACCGCTTTATTGCTTTCCTTAAAGGCTTGGTGATATTGTTTCAGTAAATTATTATGTTCACCTCCTTTACCTGTAAACAATACACTTTCGTCAAAGTTACGGCCGTTAAAGCTCAAAAACAATTGATCGCCCGGCTCCAGATAAACCTCAATTTTTTCCTGACCATAGCTTAAGTATCCCGTTGTTGCGTGAAGCAGGGAAACATCCAGTGCAAAGCTATTATCCGGATCAAAACGAATGGGATATTTAATTTCCTGAAAAGTGATAGGATCGGAGTAAATCACCAGGTCTAGGGATTGATTCATTGGTGATAAAACTTTGCCGGTCAATTTAGTCGTTGTTCCGAGCAGGCCTTTCTCGCGGTCAGTAGCAGGAGGTAATTCCACCACCGCAGCAGTATATAAAGGATTACGGGTTTCTGAATTTTCACTGTTGGCTTGTACCTCAGTACTTAGAATAGGACTGGTAGAATTTAGATAAGTAGTAGTGCTACTTACGGTCATGTCCTCGGTATTCCTTGACCGGTTACGCATTCCTTCGATTAAGTTAAAGGGTTCTTCCTGATAAGTTACATCGGTATGACTGGAGTTGGCAGTTCGGACTCCCTGGTCAAAATTAGCCATTAGCACAGCATCCAGTTCATCGGCAATTCCATCCGGTTTTTCCCGTAGAAAAGAATCTAATTCAACCCGCATGATCTTGGGGTCTGTTTGGGAAAAACGCCAATATAAATCCATGGCCAAAACATACTGTAAGACTTTACCTTGCAAGCGGGAACGGGCCGCCTTATAGTTAATGTTAAAGTTAAAATGATCCCTATCAAAATACTGTTGATAATCCTGCCCTTTAATCTTGCTCACAGCGGCGCCTATCACCCAGCCAATTTGTCCATCAGCAGTTTTGATCTGGTACCAATAATCTTCTTTTAACTCTCGTCCAATGAGAAACTTATCCTTTTTGTCTGATTTTTTTCCCGTCCATACAACAACATCCTCCCGTTTCAATTCTGTTAGAATGGGCGGTTGATCAGGTCCGGCCATCACAATTAAATTTCCAATATCTACCCGTAAAGTATTGTCAAACAGATCTTCTACACGAGGCAATTCCTGATATAAATGCTGAAATTGTTCCAGGAAAAACAAGTAATGTTGATTCGTTAATGCGGTAGCATTATTAAGTGGGATCTGTTGCAAAAAATGGTAATAATTAGAAGGAAGGATAACCGGAGGAGTAAGGCCATTTCCGATTGCGTGTTCAGTAGGATAACGCAAAAGATGGTAAGCATACCAATACTGGATATCAGCAAATGCCCAATGTCGGAAGTCTGCTGAAAAATTTTGCAATCGAGGATACCCTTTTAAATAGCTCAGTTTTTCCTGCCTGACCTCATCCATAAATCGACGGAAACTAACCGGATGCCTCTCCAGAATTTCGTAGGTCATAAATTCTTCGCCCCATTGATGAAACCGGCGCATGGCAGCGATCAGATAGTTATTGTGTAAGGAACCTGGCCCGGCGAAACTAATTGAAGCTTGAAAATTATTGCCATCCCAGAAGAGGAAAAGACTATCACCTGGCTCAATAAATAAGGGCACTTGCATTTGCCCATTGAGCAGTGCTGCCGGCGTTGCAGACTTTAAAAAGAGCTCCATTTCAAATTCCCCATTTTCATTGACTTCGACATCATATTGAACGGGGTTCCAGGAAATGAAATCCTGGTAAAACTGAAAATGGACTTTTCCTTCCTCATGATTATAGACCTTTCCAGTGAGTACTGTTTTTACTCCTGATGTGGATTGAGCTATCACCAGAGACGAGCTTAGCCAAAAGCTAAGGGTGAGCAGGAGAACTACAAATCTATTATGCACAAGTGGTTTCATGTATTTCTAAGTAGTACCATTTACATTCATGTAATGCTACATAAAAATTCAAATATAAGTAGTTCCAAAGTAAATCACTGATATTCGAATGTTCCTTTATCCGTCTTGATCGTCACCTTAGGTGCCGGCGAAGCTTCTACCTTACCGATGATCTTCGCTTCCAGTCCTAACTCCTGTGCTAAATTGATCAAATGTGCCGTATCCGCTTCATCCAAATAGACTTCCAGGCGATGACCCATATTAAAAACCTGGTACATCTCCTTCCAGCCGGTTCCAGATTCTTCCTGGATCATTTGGAACAATGGAGGTAAGGCAAATAGGTTATCCTTGATAACGTGAACCCCTTCTACAAATTTCAGCACTTTTGTTTGAGCTCCTCCTGTACAATGGATCATCCCATGGATCTTTTGACGATGTGTCTTAAAAAATCTATTTAACAAAGGCATGTAAGTACGGGTTGGAGATAAGACCAATTGACCTACATTGAGGTTTTCTCCAGGTACCTCTACAGGATCCGTTAGTTTTTTAGAACCAATATAGCGAACGGATTCAGGCATAGCCGGATCAAAGCTCTCCGGGTAAGCTGCTGCATAATCGCTATGGAGCACATCATGACGGGCAGAGGTAAGACCATTGCTTCCCATGCCACCATTATAGTTTTCTTCGTAAACAGCTTTGCCATAAGACGCCACTCCGACGATGAGGTTACCGGGTTTGATCCGGTTGATGACCAGGTCCTCGCGGCGCATTCTCGCAAAGGCAGTATACCCTACATCAATCGTACGCACAATATCGCCCACATCAGCGGTTTCACCTCCTGCCAGGACAACATTACAACCATAGGTACTTAATTGCTCGATAAAGTCTTGTGCTGCATTGATTAAGGTACTAATGACCTCGCCAGGGATGACATTCTTATTTCGTCCAATCGTAGAAGATAACACGATTTTGTCCACGCAGCCAACACAAGCCATATCATCCAGGTTCATGACAATTGCATCCTGAACGATGCCTTTCCAAACATTTAGGTCGCCGGTTTCTTTCCAATATAAATAAGCCAAACTCGTTTTAGTACCAGCAGTGTCGGCATGCATGATATTACACCAATCCTCAT
>CBDUIU010000380.1:0-4978 GCA_965367335.1 uncultured Saprospiraceae bacterium | reverse complement strand
CAAGAGCGACTCATGCAAGTCATGAAAGAGGAGCAGCCATATCTAAATAGCCAATTGACCCTTAGTCAGCTTGCAGCGAGCTTAGATATTCACCCTAACCAGCTTTCGCAATTATTGAACGAAAAAATTGGTAAGAATTTTTCGGAATTTATTAATATGTATCGTTTAGAGACCTTTAAGAAAAAGGCTAAGGATCCCGCCAATCGGCAATTAACTATTCTTGCGATTGCCTACGATAGTGGCTTTAGTTCTAAAACAGTTTTTAATACATTTTTTAAAAGAGTAATGGGCCAAACCCCAAGTGCTTATTGGAAGCAGTTAAATGAATGATCGACACCTTATTCTATTTTTACTTTACCTTAACTATCAAGGTGAAAATTAAATAAGAAAAGATGAAACCCTGCTTGTTAAAGTAGAATGTCAAATTAATGGTATTCTACTTTTTTCGTTTAATTGCTGATTATCAGTTTATTATAAAGTAATGGTAATTCCATTTTAAATTTATTTGCGTTTAATAAGTTCCAGTATGTAAGTCCGAACTGTCTCTGTACATTTTAGCCTCGTTTTTGCAAATACATTAAATATATGGAGACAAAATAACGCTCCATTTAATTTGAATAAAAAGATAATTCGAGTTTATTGTTCAAGAAAAGAATTCTGATAAGGTAGGTTAATTTCGTTTTGCTAAGCTACTTGTCGTTTTTAATATTGTATTGAATTCTAACAAACAATAAAAATGAATTGTCATTAAGAATATGTGTGTTTATTTTATTTGGGATAATGAGAACCCTCGCCGTATCAGGCGGGGGTTCTTTTCTTTGTGCCTATTGCTCAATGATATTCAGAACACTGAATAGATTTCAACATAGAACTAAAAAAATAAATTATCAAACTATTGAAATATCAAAGTATTCCATGCTTTCTTGTGTTGATAACCAATGAGTTTGGTAAGAGATGGTTGGTTCTTTTCTTTTAATTTTTACTAAAGTAGGTTCCGTAAAATAAATTGGAACGGCTCGTGCCAATTTTAGCCTCGTTTTTGCAATACTCTAAACACACGGAGACGATGAGACTTCTCCTGAAAACAAGAATTAAAACGATAATTCAAGTTTATTGTTAAAGAAAAGAATTCTGATAGGGTAGGGTAACTTCGTTTTGCTTTATTCGGGATAAATAGATTAATAGAATAATCTGAGGGGATAGTTCTTTTGATTTTATTTTACCGGGCTACAGAATAGTAAATTGGGGATTTACTGCTTTGATATTTAACGGAGTTGCCCACCACTTTTTTTGCTACCAAACAATAAAAATGAATTGTCATTAAGAATATGTGTGTTTATTTTATTTGGGATAATAAGAACCCTCTCCCTGGCAGGCGAGGGTTCTTTTTTTTGACCCTTATTGATGTTGATCAAAAAGTATCGGATTCCCGTCCGGATCCAGAAAAGAAAAAGAACAGGGACCACGCTCCTGATCCAGTCCCGCTGAATACAATACCGGAATCTTATGTTCTTCCACGACTTTGTAGATTGACCTGGCGTCCGTCGGATTAAAAGTCAAGGTATTGTGAGGAAATAAATCCTGAAATAAGCCAATTTTAATAGCATCTTTTTTTAGGATGAGCCACTTATCTGCAACACTACCAGCTCCAGCAACCGGCTTAAACCCTAATTTTTCGTAGAAACTCTTCGAAGTGGCTATGTCTTTAACCGCTAATGAGATAGAGAAAATTCCTAAATCCATGTTGTTTGTTTTATTTATTGAATATTGTAATAATCTTAAGATTATAGGAAGGTCGCCACGAGGTAATTCTTAATCAATCAGCTGAACAGGAACCCGGCACAAAATATTGAATCGTTCCCAGCCAAGACTTTCCGGACCTTCCAGGTATTCCTCCATTGCTGGATAGTGCAGCGGAACAAAGCCGCTATTGGGTAACCATTCCTGGTAAAGATAATCCCAGGCCTGAGCCATTATGACTATCGATCCGGTAGCGTGCAGGGTTGCATAGCTGGCAGCTGGGATGAAGCTAGGTATAATTGTTCCTTCAAAGTTTACCTGACGATCCACCCGAAGTGCAAAATCATAGCGATAATGATTTGCAGGTGTAACCGCAGGGTCATCAATAGACATACCGAATCGGCGCCAGGGGCCCTGCCAGGGCAGGCCATTGTTATCCGCCCAGGCTATCAGCTCCTCATATGCTTTTAACACTACTGATCCATCTGCTCCGAAGATAGCACGTTGTAGTGCAATCGGTGTTTTATCTCTATGTTCTAATTTGACAGTAAAATTAGATTTCGGATCATTTTTGGGGGATTCTTTTTCCCTTCCAATACAAGGATACGTACTATTTGGGCGAGCTTCTTGATGAATCCTGCTATTTTTCAGATTTGCATTTTTACGAAGTGTAGAAGGAGCAAAACCAAATCTTATTTTAAATTGACGGGAAAAGTTCTCTATTGAAGTAAACCCACAGTCATAAGCAATCTCACTCACTTTTTTACGGGGATAATGTTTGAGGAAGAAAACAGCTTTCTCCAAACGACGCCTCAAGATGGTATCATAAGGTGACTCTCCTTGGATAGCTTTATAAATACGCTGGAAATGGAAAGTTGAAAAATTTGCGGCCAGAGCAAGATCGTTTACTTGAATGGGAGAGGCAAAGTGTTCGTCAATATAAGTTAACGCCTGATTGATTCGGGTGCGGTAGTAGTTTTTATTTTTCACGGAAAAAGATTTAATCTGTCTAAGCACTTAATGAAATAGAAAGATAAAAAATCTTTTTCCTTACAGCTATTTAAAACTCTCTATTTAACCGCTTTCGAATTAATTCTGCCTTACTATTAATTTGTAAAACCCTGTATATCTTTTTGATGTGTGTCCGTACCGTATCAATGGATATGAAGAGGTCGCTGGCAATCATTTTATAACTCTTACCGGCAACAATACCGTCTACGATCTGTTGTTGGCGGGGGGATAAAGGCGTTTCTTTTTTTGGTTTTGGCGCAAAGTGGTTGACCACCTTCCTTGCAATTGCCGGTGACATATAGGAGCCCCCCTGACTTACGGTCAATACCGCTTCCAGTATCTTTTTGATGGGGGTACGTTTGGAAAGATAGGAGCAGGCGCCGGAGCAAAGCGCAGTGAAGATTTTCTCATTATCTTCAAAAGTTGTCAACATGATGATATCCGCTTGCGGTACTTTCTCTCGGATGAATGGTAAGGCATCCAAACCAGAAAGTCCGGGTAAATTGATGTCTAATAATAGGATATCAGGTTTGACAACGCTTCCTTTCAGCTCATGAAAAAAGTCTTCAGCGGAACGTACAGCCATTGCAATGTCTAGCTCCGGGTGGCTACTAAGGAACGTTACCAGGCTTTCTCGTACAACAGGATCGTCTTCTACGATGGCTAAGTGTGTTGGCATGTTGATAAATTTTCGCGTTGTCGGTTTTCAATAACTACTATTTATATTGACCTTTGTCTTCAATGTACGAGGTTCCTTGTAACTTTACTATCACATGATGATGTGGTTACAAAGGCTGTGGAAGTGATAAGCGGACAGCGAATCCCTCCTTGCGATCAAACTGTATTTCCCCCCTCATCCGTTCGGCTCGCATACTCATGTTAGCCAATCCAAGGCCAGTTGTTTTATAGGCCTTTATTCCGTTATCCCCATTGTCCTTGATAGTGAGGTAAAATTGGTTTCCCTGGTTATAAAATCGGATATGGACATGGTCCGCATTCGAATGACGCAGGATATTGTTGATGGCTTCCTTGTAGATCATAAATAAATTCTGTCTTATATTAATCGGAAGCTTTTTGTTAAGGTTAATGTGTTCGTCCTTTTCCAGTTGATAGGATATCTCAGCCGGTAATAATAATTCCTCGGCCAATTCCTGCATTCGTTCTAATAGATCACTGACCTTGTCGCGGCGGGCATCAATACTCCAGACCAGATCCCGCATTTGGGTAACGGCATTACGGCTGATTTCCGCAATATTATGTAAGCGGGCTTTATCTTCTTCCCGGGCGCTCATTTCCAGGATTTCAGACTGCATCGCTAGCCCAGACAACAAGGAGCCTACGTCGTCATGCAGGTCGCTGGAAATCTTAGTGCGCAGGCGTTCCAGTGCTAATAATTGCTGCAAGCGGTACTGAAATATGCTGTAAATAATTCCAGCAAGCAGCAACAGGCAAAGGCTGATAAACCACCAGGTTCGGTAAAATACCGGGCGAACAGTAATGGGTAAACTCAGTTGACTACTACTTTCATTTCCACGGGAATCGCTACCTTTGACCCGTAGGATGTATTCGCCTGCGGGTAATTGATTATAGCGGATAAAGTTTGAATATCCCTGAAAAGTCCAGTCTTCTTCGAACCCTTCCAGTTTGGTATAGTATTGATTTTTCTTACTTTGAAAATAATTGGGAAAAGTCCAATAAATCTGGAAGTACTGATCTTTAGGCGAGATGATCAATTTGTCAATTGGTTGTTGGCAAAAATCCAGGGTAGTAGTTGTATTGGTTTTGCTGTTGAATCGGCTGAGCCCGGTGAATTTTAGAGGAGGGAGTTTTTCGGTTTGGGAAATGGAGTTTGGATCAAAACGATTGAGGCCATTCATACCACCAAAATAAAAGCGTCCACGGCTATCCGCCAGATAAGAGGTGTAATTAAATTCGTTATGGGTCAGTCCATCTTCTTCAAAGTAGTTTTGAAAAGTGCTTGTTTTTTTATTGAAACATGAAAGTCCATTATATGTGCTGATCCATAGTTTATCTTCTCCCAAAGGAAGGATTCCAACCACGTTGTTATCCGGTAATCCATCATGTTGTTGATAAATAATAATGGAATCCTTTTCCGGTATAAGGTGGTTCAGCCCTCCGCCGTACATCCCCATCCAAATGCTTTGATCTGCTGCTTCGTGAATCACCAATATGTTGTTTTTACTCAGGGCCGGATCAGAAGTGCTGT
>CBDUIU010000379.1:0-4985 GCA_965367335.1 uncultured Saprospiraceae bacterium | reverse complement strand
CCCACCTAACAAACCCGCTGTGCCCGTTGTGCCCCCGTGCGAGCCCCAACCAACAACCCCGCTGTGCCCACTGTGCCGCCGTGAGAACCCCAACCAACAAATTACTCTTTATACACCCAATATTCCTTATAGAGTAAAATGACACCCTTCATTGACTGATTGAAAGATTAATGTTATACAACTATAAAGTATAAAAAATGGCCTCAGTCCCCTAGCTACATCTCTTAGGTATTTTCTCCAAAGAAAAAACTCCAGTCAAAATATTTGATTTAAAAATTTCCCTCCCCCTTCCCTTACATTACTGTCATTCCTCACCCTAATTAGTGATAATCATCACTGACAAAAAGCTTGAATACTAACAACTTTACAAGCAAATCAATCTCACATGAAAAACCTTATTGTTCTATCCTTATTCGCCTTTTTGACATTTAGCCTCCATAGCCAACAGGTAGGTACCTATACGCTCGAGTTAGAGGAAAGCACTTTTCCAAATATACCGGGTATTCACTCATTTGTAGTGGGGACATCTAACGGGCAATGGCTCATTATTGGCGGCCGCACGGATGGATTACATCGTCGTCAACCCTGGGCATCTTTCTGGGAAGAAGACAACAATCATATGCTGTATGTGATTGATCCGGTTGCCAAACAGGTCTGGTCGTCTGCACTGAATAGTTTACATGTTAGCTTATTTGAGCAACTACAGTCTACCAATATGCAGTTTTTCCAAAGGGGGAATACGCTCTATGTCATAGGTGGATATGGTTACTCTACCACCGCGGATGATCATATCACCTATCCAAATTTGACCTCAATTAAGGTAGATCAAACGATAGAGGCAATCAAAGCGGGAGAATCACCTGATGCGTTCTTCCAACAAATTGAATCCGAAAATTTTAGGGTAGCCGGTGGTCAACTTGGCTATCTGGATGATCGCTTTTATCTGGTAGGTGGCCAAAAATTTATGGGGAGATACAACCCGCATGGCCCTGATCACGGACCTGGCTTTATTCAGGAATATACCAACCAAATTCGGTCCTTTGAAATTCTGGATGACGGTCAATCTCTCGGTATTGCTAATTATCAGGCTATCACAGACACCGCAGAGTTACATCGGCGTGATTATAACATGGTACCTCAAGTGTTCCCGAACGGAACTAAAGGATTTACTATTTTCTCTGGTGTTTTCCAATATGCTGCAGATATCCCCTGGTTGAATACCGTGAATGTAAGCAGCAATGGATATGAAGTTGTACCCGGATTCGAACAATTACTTAATCAATACCATTCTGCTCATTTACCTGCATTTGCTGCCAGTAAAAATGACATGCATACCGTCTTCTTTGGAGGTATTGCTCAATTCTTTTTTAATGATCAGGGCGTCTTAATGGAAGACCAAAGTATACCATTTGTCAATACGATCAGTAGAGTCAGTAGGAATGCACAGGGGGAAATGTCAGAAGCGAAGATCGGAGAAATGCCTGATTTATTAGGTGCTGGAGCAGAATTCATCCCCATTACTGACGATACTTTATATGATAGCGGAATTTTACAACTGGATAAACTCAGCCAAGACCGGACATTGGTTGGTTATGTATTTGGAGGGATTAAAAGTACAGCGGCAAATATTTTCTTCGTAAATGACGGCACCCAAAGTGCAGCTTCTAACAAAATATATGCAATTTATTTAAATAAAGCGCAATCTACAGGAATTGGCCAGGCTGACCAATGGGGACATAGTATTCAAATTTTTCCCAACCCTATAAAAAACAATCAATTTACGCTCTCATTCTATCTCCCCCGCCCACAGATGCTAAGTATTGAATTACTTGACTCCAGTGGGAAAGTGATTCATTCATTTGCCAATAATCGCTCATTTGCACTCGGCAAACACCAGGTTGAATTGACGGTTAAAGCTATTCCTAAAGGAATCTATCTCGTTCGACTGTTTGATGGAGAACTATCCTATAGTCAAAAAATAGTATTACAAGAATAAAAATCAGTGCGCACATTGACAAATGTCAGTGCTAAAAAAAGAGCATTACCTTTCCTTTGTATATGTACTGACCGAAAAAACTGTTGCATAGTAGGCTATGTGAAGTTTTTTCGGAACAGTGCAATCCTTAACTAAGCAAATCCAGAAAACACACTTACCCTAATGACAGGCCTACAGAAATCGTTTTAGGTCTGTATTTTTAAAGGTCCATTCCGGTGTGACGAGTTCCTCGTGTAGCGCCGGAATGGTATACCAAGGTTCATCGGATTCTGGGTTATTTAATACCTGCAATTCCTGAGCAGGCATGTAACTCTGAGCTAATAAAAACCGTTTTTCTCCCCCCTCATTTTTTGCCATATCTACCACAATCACTGCATGGCCAGGAAAACCACCTTTGATAAATACGTCACCAATCTGAATATCTGTAATTTTTACACTTTGTAATTCTTTTGTTAAAGAGGCTGTCCCGGCATAGGTGAATATGTTTTCCATATATTTCCAAAAAGTAGCATAGCTATAATCCGGAGCCTGTTGAGCTGAGGAAAAAGATACTTTATTTCCTTTCACAATCGGTCGTTTACCGCTCACCCAATCTTCATATCTTACCTCATCTCCGCTGGTATAATTGAAATGGATATTAGCATAGTCCTTTCGTTGGAAATGATATTCTGCTTTCAGGCGCATCACGGCATCTGCACATTGGTGTAAATCACGTTTACCAATCGGCAAATTTATTACGGCGTAGTGAGCTGTTTGATTGCCTTTCAGTTCTCCATTATAGAGTAAGACAGGGCTATTGGCTGGTTTTAATGGAAGTTGTCGAAGGAAATGAGCAAAGGACGTAGTGGCTGCATTAGTTCTTTGGTAACCGGCTGGTGCAGAAATTTCGGCAATAATTGAAGGAGAATTTATCACCTCTTTTTCAGGAAGCGTTTTATTCTTGCTTGGCACAACTTCGCTAACAGCAGCCGTTTTTTGCTGTTCAACTTCACTACAGCTTGTGTATAAAAAGACGAATAAATAAACAAAGACATATAATTTCATAATCACTGACTTATTAAATGTTACCTATATTAACGCAGTAATTACGTCATAGCGCACATTTAAGTACCGCTTTTCGTGCCTGAGCAATTGGCTTTCCCATTTCCTGAGTCAATACATTGCCAGACGTTCCGTCTCCGTACGTAGGGTGTTAGGAAGTTTTGGCAAAAAAGCTAAACGGTCAGTTAATCTCTGTTTAGACCAATGTCTTTTTTAGGCTTGCCGGGTAAGGGATAAGGACTCCCGAAGTTCCCCATCAGAAATAAAGGGATACTCCGCCAAGGGTGTCTGATGGAATGGATGTATTGATTGGTAAATGGTCGGACGAGTAAAGGGAGTTCCCGCTAGTAAGGGGAAGGGACAATATAAAAAAGCGCAAACTGATGCTATGTAAGCACCGATAATATCTTCAACTTTTTCCTTAAAGTCTTCTCCTGCTAAGTATCAGGAATCCTTATTGGCTAATTTGCTTTCTGAAAGTAGTAATCTTCAAATTTCAGAATATGCACAAACTTGTTCTCAACTCGATCTATACTTTCTAATCGGTCATCTTGTCCAGGTGTACCTACCTTTTCAAATTTAAAACTGGTCTGTAATCCGGAACCTTCCGTAATATCCAAACGGTTCTGAAACTGTGTACCATTCTGATGCAGCTTTTCTAAAAAGTATTTAACTTGATCATAACCTTTAAAAGCTTCATCCCTCGGAATCGTATTGTAACGGTTATAAAATTCGGTGGTGAAGGCTTTGGTTTCCATTGAGAAGGGATCTATAAAGGTAGAACTACTCACATGCAAGTTTAGATCTTCATAATAATCATAGGATATCCGGGTGTAATCCATCCATTGCGGCATACCATATATGACAATCTCACTATTCGTTATGCCTTTATCAATGCTAAGTTTACGCATGAATGAATAGATAAAGGATTCATTCGAAAAAGATGGAACAATAAAAACGGTCGTCTCATTTGGTTTGAGAAACGGGGTGAGGTCAAGATCGTCCATATCCGCGGAGGTCTCATTAATGATCAATTCCCGAAAGCGGTCTGCTGTGGCACTACCTTCTAATACTGCGTTAGCTTCATGGAAATATTTCAGCCGATTAATTTCAGCCTCTTTATTTCTAACCACAAGCACTACCTGATCCGTCCGGTAATCACGTTTAACATGTTTAGTTATGGCTTCACAATGAGCGACTAAGGAAGGACTGACTTGTATATAGTAAGGGTTTTCCGAAGTAACTTGGGTACTTGGGCTCAAAGGAGAAACCATCGGTACTCTATGCTGCTTGGCAAAGGAAGCTACCATACTCAAGTTGTTGTTTCTAATGGGACCAATCAGAAGATTAGCAGCTTGTATTTCTGGTCGAGAAAGGATATTGCTAATGCCTGATTCTGAGGCTTTAGTGTCCATTATAGTAATATTCATCTTATAGCCTAATTCCTCTAGTTCCTCTAAAGCTATTTTTGCACCAGCATAGTAATGTAAGGCAAGCATCGATCGTTCATCAATCTTATCATCAAGAAAATTAAACCGATCTGTAAGAAAAGGCAACATCATAGCAACCTGATAGATATCCAGTTTTTCAGAACCTGGTGTTCCCGCAGGGTCAGTTGTTGTTACTTCAGGCCGAGTAGTTGAGGAGGTGATGGGCGGAACTGTCTTTTCCGGATCAGCTTGTGTCCACCTTACGGTATCCAGGGTTTCCGTTACATCTGTAACATATTCATATTTCCCGGTCTTAGGATTATAACGAGTTTTACCTTGGATCTCATCCAGTTCATCTTTCTCCTCAGTATCAACCTTATCTTCTCTTGGACCCTTCTTCAATGCATCACAAGAAGCGAAGAGAAAGAATAGAGAAAGACTGAGTAAAATTAGTTTATTCCCACTCAATGGTTGCAGGTGGCTTGGTGCTAATATCATAGACTACACGGTTTATTCCT